>NZ_JBFRFD010000013.1:0-18225 GCF_052114645.1 Arthrobacter sp. 2YAF22_2 | reverse complement strand
CTCCAAAAAGACTCGTCCTTGAGCCAACTGCATAACTCAACCTCAACCATACGGACTTGTCACGCGGCTCACAAGCGTTCAGGCCCCGGCGGGCGCCTGTTCGGGCCAGTCGATGCACTGGTTGTAGGCATCATGTTTGCGCAGGTAGCGGTAGACGTAGGGGCAGTCCGGGATGATCCGCTTCCCGGAGGCCACCACGTCGTCCAGTGCGAAGTGCACCAAGACCCCGGCCAAACCTTTTCCCTTGAACTTTTCAGCGGTTTCCGTGTGGATGAAATCGATGTGGCCCGGCCGGTCGATGTAGCGCACCTGGACCGCGAGCTCGCCGCCGACATGCAACTCGTAGCGGTGCAGGGCATCGTTGCGGCTCGTGAAGACGTCCGTGGCGAACGTGTCTTCAGTACCTACCGAGTTCTCCGTCATGGTTCGACATTGGCACTTAACGGCGGGTGTGGCAATGCCAGTCCGGATCCGCCCGGACCACTGTGGGAGGAGCCCCGTGCCGGAACCCGGCCCAGCAGCAGCACGGCCAGAGCGAAGCAGACTGCCCCGCCGCCGAGCAGTCCCACCGTCAGGCCGTTGAGGGCCGCGTCGGCCACCGGGATGAAGACCACGACGGCGGCTGTCACCACGGCGACGGCCGGCCGCGCGCGCGATGGGTCAGTCGACGTCGGCCGCTGTTCCAGCCGCCCGAACACGGCCAGTACCGGCAGCAGCAGGCCGACGACGCCGAGCAGCACCAGGGGCCTGGTCCACCACCAGGCGGCAGTTCCCCCCGCAGGCTGTGGAAGACCGGAGAGCAGGATCAGGCCGGAAATGCCTGCGAGGAGTGGCAGGTGCCAGAGGTAGACGGTCAGGGAATGGCGTCCGGCCCCGGCCAGCAGCCTACGGACCAGGGCTCGGGCCGCCAGCCGGACCAGTACGGGCCGCAGCAGTTGCAGCGACGCGGCCTGGGAGACGGCCAGGAGGAACAGCGGCAGGTTGGGCGGGTTGAGGTTGACGAGCATGTTGCCGGAATACAGCCGCAGCAGCACAAGCAGCCCGAGCAACAGGTTGCTCGCCGCCACAAGGCCGAGCAGTCCGGACGGCCCGATCCCCGGCATCCTCCGGTCGGCCACGAAGAAGCCGAGCTGCTGCACAGCGCACCACAGGAAGACCATGTTGGCGTAGGCCAGCCACGCCAGCGCACCACGGGCACAGTCCACCGCCACCACCAGGGAGACGAGGGCGGCCAAGGTCAGCCAGGGCGCACGGTCGTGCAGCGCGGACAGCCACGGGAGATTCAGCTGCGCCGCGAGGTAAGCGGCCAGGAACCACAACGGCATGCCCGCGCCGCTGGCCAGCAGCTGGATCACCTGAGGGTCCACGCCGCTGAGACGCGCGGCCCACAAGCCGATAAACATGGCGGCCAGCAGCACCGCGGCCGGGCGGATCAACCGCAACAACCGGCCCTGGACGAATTCGATGGCGTTGCCGCCGGCCGATCGCAGCCGTCGCCAGGAATGCAGACCGGTGACGCCGCCGGCGACGAAAAACAGGGGCATCACCTGAAGCACCCAGACCACGGGCTCGAACCAGCGCTGCTCCCCCAGAGTGTTTTGGGAGCTCACGGTGCCGTCCGGGTGCAGGACCGGGCTGACCATCATCGTGTGCCCCACCACCACCAGCGCGAGACAAAAGAACCGGGCGAGGTCTATCACCAGGTCGCGCTCCGGCGCAGCTGCTGCTGCTTCACCGCTTGCGGGCTGCTGCATGGTGTTCCTTACAGTTGCGGCCGGTTCAACGTCCGCTTTCCTCCATTGTCGGCCCAGCCCGCGGGATCGCAAGGCTTAATCCCCGCTCGATAGGGACAAAAGGACCTAGTGGCGTCGGCCTTTCCGGCGTATTGCTGGAAAGGTGAACGCGGCCAGCTTTATCAACCCGGCAATCGCCCGCAAAGGAGTCCCCGCCACAGCGCCCGGCCCCTGGAAGCGCTACGTCGCGCTAGGCGACTCGTTCACCGCCGGCATAGGCGATCCCGAGCCACTGAACCCGGGCGGCGTGAGGGGCTGGGCCGACCGGATCGCCGAGGAGTTCACTGCCTCTCGCCCGAACTTTTCCTACGCCAACCTGGCGATCAGCGGTCTCGTGCTGCAGCAGATTGTGGACCAGCAACTCGGCCCGGCGATCGCCCTGAAACCGGACCTCGTCACGCTTTCCGCCGGCGGAAACGACCTGGTCTTTCACCGTCGCGATCCCGACCGACTGGCGGTGAGCCTGGACGAAGCGGTGGCGGCACTCTCCGCCACCGGCGCCACCGTCGTGCTTTTCACCGGACCGGACTGGGGCGATACGCCGCTGTTCAACCACATCCGCGGCAAGGTGGCCGTCTTCAACGAGAACATCCGGACCATCGCCGTGCGGCACCACGGCGTGATCGCCGACTTGTGGACGCTTCGACAATTGAGCGACCCGCAGATGTGGGATCCGGACCGCCTGCATTTCTCGCCGCTCGGCCACCACACAATCGCCAGCATGGTGCTGGATACACTGCACGTCCCGCACACCCTGCAGCCGCTGCAGCCCAAACCCCTGCCGGCCGGTAACTGGCGGGCGACGCGGGCCGGCGACCTCGCCTGGGCCACGCACTACCTGCTGCCCTGGATGATGCAGCGGGTACGGCCGCGCGGCGCCGACGGTCCTCCTGCCGCGAAACGCCCCGAGCCGGGCCCGGTCTTCCGCGGACCCGGCGAAGCAGCACACCCCTAGCCTGGCCGGAAACTGTCGGCTAACCTTTCGGCACGGCTCCCAGCCGTAGACCTGAACGGCCCGCAGAACGATCATGAGGAGCGAAGTTGCCTAATCACACTTACAGCATTTCCGAAATTGTCGGGACCTCGAACGAAGGCGTGGACGCCGCCGTCCGGAACGGTGTCTCCGAAGCCGCGAAAACGCTGCGGAACCTGGACTGGTTCGAAGTCAAGGAGATCCGCGGGCACCTCGAGAACGGCGAGGTCATCGACTGGCAGGTGACGATCAAGCTCGGGTTCCGGCTGGAGCGCTGAGGTCCGGGAGGTCCCCGCATGCAGTACAGCCAGCTGGGCCGGTCCGGCCTCAAGGTTTCCCGCCTCTGCCTGGGCACCATGAAYTTCGGKCCGCAGACCGAGGAACCTGCCGCCCACGCGATCATGGATTCCGCCCTCGACGCCGGCATCAATTTCTTCGACACGGCCAACGTCTACGGCGGGTCCAAGGCCCGGGGCTGGACCGAGGAGATTGTCGGCCGGTGGTTCGCCAAAGGTGGCGAGCGACGTGAGCGCACGGTGCTCGCCACCAAGGTGTACGGCACCATGTCGGACCGGCCCAATGAGTCCAGGCTTTCGGCCCTGAACATCCGCCGCGCCCTCGACGCCAGCCTTAAGCGCCTCGGCACGGACTACATCGACCTGTACCAGTTCCATCACGTGGACCGGAACACCCCTTGGGAGGAGATCTGGCAAGCCGTTGATGTCGCGGTGCAACAAGGAAAGATCCTCTATTCGGGCAGCAGCAACTTCGCCGGGTGGCACCTGGCCCGGGCGCAGGAAGCCGCGGACCGCCGGCATTCGAACGGCCTGGTCAGCGAGCAGTCCATCTACAACCTGCTGACCCGCAACGCCGAACTCGAGGTGATCCCGGCAGCACAGCAGTACGGCCTGGGGCTCCTGCCCTGGTCACCGTTGAACGGCGGGCTGCTAGGCGGAGTGCTCAAAGAAGAGGACGCCGGCGTCCGCAGGTCGGAAGGCCGGGCCCTGGAAGCTCTCAAGAAGCACAGTGACCAGATCCGCCGCTACGAGGCCTTCGCCGAGGAGCTGGGCCACGAGCCCGCGGCGCTGGCATTGGCGTGGTTGCTGCACCAGCCTGCGGTGACGGCGCCCATCGTCGGTCCGCGCACCCAAGAGCAGTTGGACGCCGCCCTCCGGGCGCTCTCCATCGAGCTCGACGTCGAAGCCCTCCAGAGCCTCGACGCCATTTTTCCCGGCCACCGGACGGCACCCGAGGATTATGCCTGGTGAATCCGCCGGTATCCGACGACAGCGAGATCGGGAAAGCTTTTCCCAGCACGGAACAGCGGGAAATTCCCCGTGAACAATAGGATTTCCGCAGCTCTCGCGGCTACCGAGTGGCGTTTTGATAGTAAGCATGATTAGTATTTAGACAGAAGGATGAAGCGCACCCGGCAACCCGGGTGTCTCCTCAATGAAAGAGAAGGGCCAAAATAATGGGTTTTTTCGCATTTCTGATTCTGGGTCTTATTGCCGGTGCAATCGCTAAGGCTATCCTGCCGGGGCGTCAGGGCGGTGGCATTTTGATCACCCTGCTGCTCGGCGTCGTGGGCGCCTTCCTGGGCGGCTGGCTTGGCGGATTGATCTTCGGCACGGGACTGCAGGAATTCTTCTCACTGACCACGTGGCTCCTGGCCATCGTGGGCTCGATCATCGTCCTCCTGATTTACGGCATGATCACCAAGCGCACGGCCCGCTAAAGGCTGAAGCTAACAAAGGCCGGTCCCGGGGTTTCCTGGGGCCGGCTTTTGAGTAACCGGACAAATCATCCGGGGCATAACTTCCAGAGCAGCAAGAGCAGGAGTACAGCATGAAAGGCAAGTTTCTTTTCGGCACCGGTCTCGCGGCAGGTTTCGTCCTCGGATCCCGCTCCGGTCGGGCTGCCTACGAAAAACTCAAGACCCGGGCAACCGGCCTTTGGGATAGCAAGCCGGTCCAGGACAAGGTGGCGGCCGCTACCGAGGCGGTCAAGGAAAAGGCCCCCGACCTGTCCGGCCAGCTCAGCGAGGCCGCCCGTCGCGCCGCCACCGTCATCAGCTCCGCGGTTCACCGGGACGACACGGCCTCCGGCTCTGCAGCGTCCGTGAAGCCTCCGGCCGCAGGCGGCACCCCGTCCGACGGCGCCGTCCCCGCCCACAGCACCCACCCTGAGACAGCGAACCTGGGGACGTCCGGTGGTGCTCACACTTCCGTGGACTCCGCGCCCGATGTCCGCTCCGATCCGGCTTTGAACGATGAGACCGGTCAGGACTGGTCGGATGAAGGCGGCGCTACGCCTGCCGGCCCGGCCACCAACGTGGACCCGGAGAAACACTGACAGCTCCGGCCCGGGCGGCCACTAACCCTCCTTCGCGGCAGGAACGCCGGCCAGCACGACGGTGGCGTCCAGTTTCCGCGAGCCGAACACACGGCCGGAGAGCCCGCTCCCGGCGAGAATCTTGACGGTCTGCGGCGCCTGCCGCCGGCTCGTTTCGATCAACAGATGGCCGCCCGGCGCCAGCCACACTGGCGCGGCGGCGGCTATTCGCCGTTGCAGCTCCAGCCCGTCGGGGCCGCCGTCTAACGAAACCCGCGGTTCGTGCAGGCGCGCCTCAGGCGGCATGGTGCCGATCATTCCCGAGGGAACGTAGGGCGCGTTGACCGCCACGAGATCCACCCGGCCGCGGAGCCGCTCGGGCAGCGGATCGAACAGGTCGCCCTCGTGTACTTCTCCCCCCAGCGGGAGCAGGTTGCGCCGCGCGCAGGCGGCGGCGGCGGGGTCGACGTCGGCGGCGTGAAGCTCAAGCGGCCCGGCTGCGGCGGCGAGCGCGGCACCGACGGCACCCGAGCCGCAACAGAGATCCACGACCACTGGCCAGCGCGGCGCCGGGCGGGCGCTTAGGAGCCGCGCCGCGCACTTGACGAGGTACTCGGTCCGGCGGCGTGGCACGAAGACCCGGGGGTCCACCAGGATTCGGAGTCCGCAAAACTCGGCCCAGCCAAGCACATGCTCCAGCGGCAGCCCCGAGACCCGTTGGCGGACAAGCCCGTCGAGTTCCGCGCCGGCGGCGGCTGCTGCTTCCAGCAGGACCGCCTCATCTTCGGCGAAGACGCAGCCGGCGGCGCGGAGCCGCCCGACCAGCTCGGGCCGCGGTGTGGCGCGAGATCCCATGGCATCATCCCTTTCCACCGAAGCTGCAGTCAGCAGGTCCTGGAAGCCCCATGCTATCCAAGCGGAAGGGCGCCGCCGGGCGCGCGGGCGCCGGGGTCGGGCCTGCAACCTCGCCTTGGAGCCTTCCGGGCTACGCCTCAGCCTGCCAGGCGGAGCGGGGGCAGCGTCCGGGCGGGAGCGAGCCTGGCGGCGAGTTTGTGCGCCGCGACGGCCGAGGGCCGCGCTTCGGGATCCATCGCGGTCATGGCCGTCAGCAAGGACACCCAGCCCGTACCGAGTTGGGCGGGGATTTCCGGGGCGCGGAGCGTCCGGGCTACGAGCGACTCGACGGGCGTCCCGGGATAGGCCCGGACACCCGTGAGGCACTCGAGCAGCACCAACCCGAGTGCATAAATATCGGTGGCAGCGCGGAGGGGCTGGCCGGAGGCCTGCTCCGGGCTCATGTAGTGCACCGTGCCTGACGACTCGCCGGGTGCCGGTGCCGTGCCGGCCGGAGTGGCGATGCCGAAGTCGGCGAGGCGCACCGGGGATCTCCTTAGCGCACTGAGCAGGATGTTGGCGGGCTTGATGTCGCGGTGTACCAGTCCGTGCCCGTGGACGTGGCCGAGGCCGGACAGCGCGGCGGCTGCCCAGCCGGCCACCTCCGCAGAGCCGGAGTCGCCGCCGCGGATCCGTTCGGCCAAGTCTCCGCCATGTGCGAATTCCTCGACCAGGAAGGGCCTGCCCGCCCACGGACCATCGCCGGGGACCGTGCCCGCGGCGATGAAGCTGACAACTGAGGGGTGATCCAGGGACGCGAGGATTCGCGCCTCGGCGTGGATCCGGCTCGCATGTTTCTCGGATGGTCCCTCGGCCACCTTGATGGCCACCAGGCGGTCGTTGACCAGGTCCGTGCCACGGAAAACGGTGGCGGTTGCGCCCCTGCCCAGCAGCTCGTGCACCTGGAACCGGCCCCCGGGGGCGTCCGGTAGTGGCAGGATCGTGGCGTTGAGGCCGGCGCCGGTGGTCGTGGCCTCCGGACGGATGGCCGCGCCCGCGGGTAGCGTCACCGCCGTCGTGGCGCTCACGAAAGGGCGGCCAGCGAGTGGCGGGTGTGGACGATGCCGTCGAGCTGGAACCCGCAGGAGCAACGCCACACGGGCGGCAGTGGCGCTGAATCAGTGCCGGCGTCGAAGGAGTAGTCCGTCCTGGCGCCAAGGACCGGGGCGGTCCATCGCATCGGGGTGCCGCAGTGGCGGGGCGCCTGGCCAGCCGGGTCCGACGGCAGCGTGGGAACTACGACGTCCTGCCCTGGGGCGGACCGGCGGGCGGCCAGCCGTGCCACACCGGCCCCCGGGGTTCCGGTGATCGTCAACACTTTAGCCACGACTCCTCCACACACGCTCATCCGACAGTTAGTAAGCCTACATACGACTTAGTAAGCATACATATCACTAGGTCAACTAGCTAGTTTTGTATCCGGCAGTTTTGTGCGAGTTCGATGTCCTGCTCAGTGGCGTCGCGCGGGGCCATCCAAGGCCTCGGTCATGCGCTGCAGGAATCCCACAACGACCCGGCTGTCCTCGGCACTGAGCTCTTCCGCTACGGCCAGCATCCGACGATGCATGTCGCCGAGCGTGGCCCGGACTTCCGCGTCGGTGCCCGCCGTCGGAACGATCACCAAGGAACGCCGGTCGGTGGGGTGCGGCTCGCGGCGGACGTGTCCACTGCCCACGAGCCGGTCGATCAGTGAGGTGGTGGACGCGGTGGTGATGCCCAGGCGGCGGCTGAGATCCTTCGGCCCCACCTGGTCCCCCGCCGACTGGGCGCGTAGCAGGTACCGCAGGGCCAGCAGGTCGGTCTCGCCCATGCCCATCGAGTCCCGGGTGGCCTTACGGGTGGCCACCTCGGCGGCGCGGTAGTTCCGCAGGGCGTGCAGCACGGCCGAGGCGGGATCCAGCCGGCCCTCCGGGCCATACCAGTACCCCGAGCCTGCTGCGCTGTCCGAGTTCATGCGGCAATCCTAGCCCGACTGATAACTAGGCTGTCGTGCTATCTGTGGGAAACCCTGCACGAGGAACCCGCCGGGATGCATAAAAACCCCTGGCCTCCTGTCGCCAGGATGCCAGGGGTTTCTCCACTCTTCGCTAAAAGAGTGGGCCCTGTGGGGATCGAACCCACGACCCACGGATTAAAAGTCCGATGCTCTACCAACTGAGCTAAAGGCCCCGGCCGACACCGTCAACGGCAGAGAATTCCCCCGTAAGACGGGCACGTCGGCCCAGTCCATTTCTGAACGTTAACACTGTACCCCAGACCCGGGCAGGCTTTTTCACCCGGCCCGACACGCCGGCGTCGACCGGCTCCCCGCAGCCGTCCCGGCGGCACTCCGGTGTCCTCCCGGCCGCCGGGACCATCCTCGATTCCCGGAATACACAGGAGTAGCGTGGTGGCATGAACGAGCAAGCAGGAGCCAGCAGCCCGGGACCGCACCGACACCACAAGCCGAAGCCCTTCGCGCCGCTCGACTTCGAACCGTTCGCCGGCGGCGCCGATCCGGCGCGAGTCTCGGAAGCCGCACACCTCGCGGCGCAGGCGCTGGTACGCCGCGGCCGTGACAGCGACGACCCCAAGATCACCCGGCGGCTGGTCAAGCTCGCGGATGAACAAGGCCTCGATGCCATCGCCGAGATGTGGGCGGAGAGCCCGGCGCGCTCCCTCCCCGGCGCCCTCTGGCGGCTCTACGCCCTCCGCGCCGCGGCGATCCGGGATCCCGAACGGATCTCGGTCTACTTCCGGGCCGGCAAGGACACCGCGCAGGTTTCCCACGTGGTAGCCGGCGCCGCCGAGCCTCCGGGTGCCGAGGAAATRAAGTCAATGGCGGACGCCATTCTGTCCGGGGCGTTCGACGGCGACTTCGACGTCGCGCTGGAGCGCTCGGCGGCCTTCTGCCGGGTGGTGGCGTTGGGCCAGGCCACGCTCGCCGACAGTGCGGAGCACAGCAACGCGAACCACGCCAGCAAGCTCACGCGGAATTCGCACCTCCTGGTGAAGACCGCCGAGGACTTGGAACACGCAGCGAACGCTTGGCGGCTGGGCGAGCTGGACTAGGGCCTTTTGTGCGCGCACGGCCCGGGAATCCGCGAATTTAGCGCGGCTCTTCGGTACTGTCAAGACGCACGCCGGGCCCGCACTGTCAATGTTGACTTGGTCCCCCCGACGTAGAAAACTAAAAGCGGTGCCGAACCGCGAAACCCCCGGGCTTCAACAATTAGCCGCCTAGAGCGGCCTACCGCCGAGAGGCGTATCCGGTTCGGCACCATTTTCATGTCTCCGGCCGGGCGGCGGGTCCCGGCAGTTCGAGTCCGGACGGTAAAGTAATGTATATGCGCGGGTCATCGTCACGTTCCAGGACCGGCAGACAAGCCCCGTGTAAGCCTCGTCCGGAGACCGGTAACCCCACGTGAAGCTACGCCTTTTCCCCCAGGAGCCCGTCGGGCTGAACCTGCTGTCCCAGATGGCCCACCAGATAGTCCTGGGCACGGGAACGTTTGCCGAAATCCTCGGCGCCCCCGCGAGCGAGCATCCGCGTCTCGTTGAGGACATGCACAATCACGAGGCGAAATCGGCCGAGCTGCACTTTGCCCTCCTGACGCACATGCGGACCAGCTTCCTGAACCCGCTCCCCCGCGAGGATATGTACGGGCTGTCCCGCTACCTTAACGAGGCGATGGAGAAGCTGGACGCCGCCGCGGACCTCGTCCTCCTGTACAAGCTGGAGCGGCCGCCCAAGCGCGCGGCCGAGCAGCTGGAAATCATCAGCCGGCAGGCCGAGCTGACGGTCGACGCCATGCGCAAGCTGAACGACCTGGATGACCTGGAGGACTACTGGATCGAGATCCTCCGGCTTACCAAACGGGCGGAACGCACCCACCGGGTCTGGGTCGCGGACATGCTCAAGGACATGAAGTCGGCCCAGTACGCGCGCCACCGCGACGTCGCGGACCAGCTCGTGGACGTCACCAAGGACATGCGGCGGATCGCCACCCAGGTGGGCAGCATCATCGTCAAGGAATCCTGAGGGTGACCATCGTTTTGTTTGCCCTGGTGGTTCTGTTCGCCGGGGCGTTCGCCTTTCTCAACGGTTTCAGGGACGCTTCGTCCTCGGTTGCCCTCGCCGTCCGGACGCGGGCCCTGACTCCCACCGTGGCGGTTCTCCTGGCCGGGTTGTTCAACTTCATCGGCGCCGGGCTCAGTGCGGGCCTGGCTTTGGCGGTCAGCCGGGCCTGGGTGGTTCTTCCCTCCGGCGGGAACGGCCTGACCATCCTCATCGCCGGACTGCTCAGCGCCGTGCTCTGGGGTCTCTACACCTGGTGGCGCGGCATCCCCTCCTCCTCGACGCACGCGCTCGTGGGGGGCCTCGCCGGCGCGGCCGTCGCCAGCGTGGCGGTGGGCCACCCCGGCGTCGCGGGCGTGGACGAGTCCCTGCTGTTCCAGGTGGCGTTGCCCCTGCTGCTGTCCCCGGCCATCGCGTTCGCGGGCGCCTACCTGCTGGTCTGGCCGGCCACCTGGGCGGCGCGCTACACCCCGCCGAACGTGGTGAACACCAGGTCGCGGCGGGCCCAGGCCATCGCCGCGGGCGCAGTCGCGTTTGGCCACGGCCTGCAGGACGGCCAGCGCACCAGCGCCGTCGTGATCCTGGCGATGGTGGCGGCGGGACTGCCCGACGGCGGTTCCATTCCGGCCTGGGTGGCCCTGCTGACCGCCGGCATGCTGACCGCGGGCACCCTGGCGGGCGGCTGGCGGATTGCCTACACCATCGGGTATCGGATGATCCGGATCGATCCGTTGCGCGGCTTCGTTGCGCAACTGTTCAGCAGCGCGCTGCTGCTGGTTGGCGCGATCGGGCTGTATTGGCCGATCTCCACCACCCATACCGTGACCTCTGCCGTGCTGGGGGCGGGCGCCAACCAGAGGTACCCGGCAACCAACCAGAGGGTGGTGCTCCGGATCCTGGCCTTCTGGACTCTGACCCCGCTGGTCACCGCCGCGGCTGCCTTCGTGCTGGGACTCGCCCTGTCGCCCCTCACGGGCCTTTAGGGACTCGTCGGTTGTTCCCAGCGCCGGGTTTGGCGGGCGGGTTTATCCGAAGCGTCCCGAGACGTAGTCCTCGGTGGCCTTCACGGTCGGGTTGCTGAAGATGGTGTGGGTGTCGCCGTATTCGATCAACTTGCCGGGCTTGCCGGTACCGGCGATGTTGAAGAACGCGGTCTTGTCCGAGACGCGGGCTGCCTGCTGCATGTTGTGGGTCACGATCACCACGGTGTATTCGTCCTTGAGCTCGTTGATGAGGTCCTCAATGGCGAGCGTGGAGATCGGGTCCAGCGCGGAGCAGGGCTCGTCCATCAGGATCACCTGCGGCTCCACGGCGATGGCGCGGGCGATGCAGAGGCGCTGCTGCTGGCCGCCGGACAGTCCCGAGCCCGGCTTGGCCAGTCGGTCCTTGACCTCGTTCCAGAGGTTGGCGCCGCGCAGCGACCGCTCCACGAGTGCATCAGCCTCACCCTTGGACATCTTCTGGTTGTTCAGCTTTACGCCGGCCAGCACATTGTCGCGGATCGACATGGTCGGGAACGGGTTGGGCCGCTGGAAGACCATGCCGATCTGCGATCGCACCGTGACCGGGTCCACGCCGGGACCGTAAAGGTTGTCGCCGTCAAGCAGCACCTCGCCTTCCACCCGGGCGCCAGGGATGACTTCGTGCATCCGGTTCAGGGTCCGCAGGAAGGTGGACTTGCCGCAGCCGGAAGGGCCGATGAAGGCCGTGACGGACTTGGGGTCAATATTGATGTTGACGTCCTCGACGGCAAGGAATTTGCTGTAGTAGACGTTCAGGTCTTTGACGTCGATGCGCTTAGACATGCGGTTCCTTCACTTGTGGAGATGGAGGCGGGTGCCGGCGGCCTAGCGGCCGGTCTTCGGGGCGAAGATGCGGGCCACCAGGCGGGCGCCCAGGTTGAGCAGCATCACGAGGATGATGAGGACCAGGGCCGCGCCCCAGGCACGCTGGTCGGAGGGACCCGGGTTGGACGGCGAGGTCGGGTTGAGGATCTGCGTGTAAATGAAGGTGGGCAGCGAGGCCATCCAGCCGCCAAACACGTTGTTGTTGATGGACGTGGCGAACCCGGCGGTGACCAGGATCGGGGCGGTCTCACCGATCACCCGGGCGATGGCGAGGGTGATGCCGGAGGCGATGCCCGAGATCGCCGTCGGGATCACCACCTTGAGGATGGTCCGCCACTTGCGCACGCCGAGGGCGTACGCGGCCTCGCGCAATTCGTTCGGGACGATCTTGAGCATTTCCTCGCTGGAGCGGACCACCACCGGGATCATCAGCACGGAAAGCGCGACGGCGGCAACGGCTCCGGTCTTCGTGCCCGGGCCGACGACGGCGAAGAAGAACGCCGCGGCGAACAGGCCGGCCACGATCGAGGGGATGCCGGTCATCACGTCGACGAAGAACGTGATGGCGCGGGCCAGGGCCCGATCTTCGCCGTATTCGACCAGGTAGATCGCGGTGAGCAGGCCAACCGGGACAGAGATGACGGTGGCGAGCAGGGTGATCTGCACGGTGCCCACCAGCGCATGGTAGATGCCTCCCACCACGGGGGCGCCTGCGTCGACGCTCTTGTTGTCGAACGCGCCGGTGACGCCGTTCATCGACGTGCCCAGGAATCCGGGGTCCAGCAGGCCCGGCAGGCCCTTGACCAGTACGGTCCAGATCACCGAGATCAGCGGCAGCAGTGCGATCAGGAACGCGCCGACCACGAGGCAGGTGGCCAGTTTGTCTTTGGCCTTGCGGGAGCCTTCCACGGCTGCGCTCCAGCCGACCAGCCCGGCTGCGAAGAGGATTGCGGTGGCGACGCCCCAGCCGAAGGCGTTGAACCCGATCAGGGCCAGAATGGCGGCGCCGATGACGAGCGCCAGGGCCAGCACGATGTAGGGCGCGGCCTTGGGCAGCTGGCCCTTGGTCAGGGCGGAGCGCTTACGCACCGGGGTCAGGGTGGAGGTCATTTAGTTGGCTCCCGAAAATTCTTTGTGCCGGGTGATGATCCACCGAGCAATCATGTTCACGCCCAGCGTGATGACGAACAGCACCAGGCCGGCGGCGATCAGCGTGCTGACCTTCAGGCCGCTGGCCTCCGGGAAGTTCAGGGCGATCTCGGCGGCGATGGTCTGGTTGCCCGATGTGATGAGGCTCGCCGTGAGGGCGCCGGAGGAGAGCACCAGGGCGACGGCCATGGTCTCGCCCAGGGCGCGGCCCAGGCCCAGCATCACGGCGCTGACGATGCCGGGGCGGCCGAAGGGCAGCACGGCCATCCGGATCATTTCCCAGCGGGTGGCGCCGAGCGCGAGGGCCGCTTCCTCGTGCAGCTTGGGGGTCTGCAGGAAGATTTCGCGTGTCAGCGAGGTGATGATGGGCAGGACCATGACGGCCAGCACGATGCCCGCCGTCAGGATGGTCTTGCCGGTGGCCGAGGCCGGGCCCTGGAAAATCGGCAGCCAGCCCAGGTTGTTCGCCAGCCAGTTGTAGAGCGGCGAGATTTCCTTGGCCAGGAACGCGGCACCCCAGGCGCCGTAGACCACGGAGGGGATGGCGGCCAGCAGGTCGATCACGTAGCCGAGGCCGGAGGCCAGTCCCCGCGGGGCGAAGTGCGAGATAAAGAGCGCGACGCCGATCGCGACCGGCGTCGCGATCACGAGCGCGATCGCGGCGGCGATCAGGGTGCCGATGACGATCGGCCAGATGTAGGCGAAGAAGCCCTGGCCGCCCTGGATCTTGTCCGGCGACGCCACGAGGGCAGGGATAGCCTGGACGACAAGGAAGAGCGCCACGCCGAAGAGCACGGCAAGGATCAGGCACCCTGCGGCCAAGGTGGCTCCAGAAAAGACTTTGTCGCCGGCGCGGCCGGCGCCCCGGGACTTGGTCAGGGAGGTGGTGGTCACTTCACGATCCTTCAGCTTCGATCTGCACCGGCGGCCAAGGGGATCTCTCCGGGCCATTGGCGGTGAATCTTTTGGTACTTCGGACAAACGCCTAGGTTCCCTGCCCCGGGCGGACGGTCAATAACCGCCTTTTCGGAACAGGGAACCTAAGTCAGGCTGGTGTTTCCACTATGCCTTAGTAGCGCAACAGATCCCTAGGCCTTGGCCTTGATGGTTGCAATGGACTTCTGCGCCTTGTCCTGCAGGGTCTTGGACAGCGGCGCGGACTTGGCGGCGTCGGCTGCGGCCTTCTGGCCGGCGTCGGACGTTACGTAGTTCTCGAAGGCCTTGACCAGGTCTGCGGTTTCCTTGGTGTCGTAGGTGCTGCACACGACGTGGAAGGAGACGAGCACGATCGGGTAAGCGCCCTCGATCGTGGTCTTGCGGTCCAGCTTGATGGAGAGGTCGTTGGCGTTGCGGCCGTCGACCGGCTTGCCGGCGTCGACAGCCTTGGCGGCGGCGTCTGCGGAGATCTTGGTGAACGAACCGCCGACCTTGATCTGGGCGATGCCGAGCTTGCCGCTGACGGCGGAGTCATCGGCGTAGGTGACGGCGCCGGGGGTGTCCGTAACCGTCTTGACGACGCCGGAGGTGCCCTTGGCGTTTTCGCCCTTCAGGGAGGCGGGCCAGATGCCGGAGGACTTGTCGGTCCAGACCTCGGGCGCGGCGGCGGCGAGGTAGTCGGTGAAGTTGGTGGTGGTGCCGGAGTCATCCGAGCGGTTCACCGGGGTGACCTTGAGGTCCGGCAGCTTGGCGTCCGGGTTCAGCGCGGCGATGGCCGGGTCGTTCCACTTGGCGATCTGGCCGCGGAAGATCTTGGCCACGGTGGGAGCGTCGAGCTTGAGCTCCTTGAGGTCGGGCAGGTTGAACGCGACCGCGATCGGGGAGATGTAAACCGGAATGTTCAGGGCGCCGTCGGGGCCGCACTTGGCCTGGGCGCTGGCAAGCTCAGCATCGGTCAGGTAGGCATCGGAGCCGGCGAACTGCGCCGAGCCGTCGATGATCGCCTTGCGGCCGGCGCCGGAGCYGTCCGGGGAGTACTGCACGTTGGCGCCCTGGTTGGCGGAGGCGAAGTTGGTCTTCCACACGTCCATGGCCGCACCCTGCGCGGAGGAACCGATGCCGGTCAGCGTGCCGGTGACCTTGACCGAGGAGGACGGCGCTGCCGACTGCGCGGTGTTGGTGGCGTTGTCGGAACCGCAAGCGGTGAGCGCGAGAGCGCCGGCTGCGATGACAGCGATGGCCGAGTTGCGGCCGAAGCGTGATGCCTTCACTAGATGTACCCCTTCCAGGGTTATTCAGATGCGTGCCGGACCGGAGACGTCCGAACAATAAGACGGTGGATACGGTTTGTACCTTTATCGAAGTTAGGTGTCCCAAGTGAAGAGAACTGTGGTCCAAAGTGAACGGCAGGTTAACTACTCCCGACCATTCGCCAACATCTGACGGGTTGCTGTTGCGTTAGCTGCGTCACAGTCGTAGGGGCTCCGCCGTGCGGCGCGGTGCACTGGAGCCAGCAAATAGACTGGTGGGCATGGCCTCCGCTACTGGATTCACCGCAAGCGCACGATTCCTGCGCGGCCGGGCCCGCACCGGTTTTATCCGGAGCCGCAAATCGCTTCTACCCGCCGTCCAGATGACCGCCTGCGCCGTCGGGGCCTACGCCTTCGCCGAGTACGTCCTGGGCCACACCGGCCCCTTGTTTGCCGCGACCTCCTCCCTGATTGCTCTGGGCTTCTCCCGGGATCCGCGGCTGCGCCGCGTCGTGGAGGTGGGCCTGGGCTGCACCCTCGGCATTGTGGTGGGCGACCTGCTGCTGAATTGGCTGGGTGCGGGGATCTGGCAGGCCGCCGTCGTGCTGCTCTTCTCGATCCTACTGGCCCGCTTCCTGGACAGCGGGACTATCTTCACCACCCAACTCGGCCTGCAGTCCCTCCTGGTGGTGCTGTTGCCGGCCCCGGCCGGCGGCCCCTTCACCCGGAGCCTCGATGCCGTGGTGGGCGGCGTGTTCGCCCTGGTGGTGACCTTCCTGATTCCCAAGGATCCGCGGCGCGAACCCCGCAACGACGTCAAGAAGCTCCTGCATGAACTGGCGGAGGTGCTGCGGGAGTGTGCCTCGGCCCTGAGCCACAGCGACTCCACCCAGGCCTGGCATGCGTTGATCCGCGGCCGCAACTGCCAGCCGCTGGTCGATTCCATGCGCCAGACCCTGCGTTCCTCCGGTGAGGTCGCCACCCTGGCCCCGGCCTACCGGCGCTACCGCGACGAGCTGGACCGGCTGGCGCAGTCGGTGGACTTCATCGACCTCGCGCTGCGCAACAGCCGCGTGTTCGCGCGCCGGCTCACCAGTGCGATCAACCACGCCGCGCTCTCGGACGAGGCCACCGAGAACATTGCCGAGGTCCTGCAGGAGACGGCGGCCGCGATCGATGAGCTGGGGCTGGGCCTGGCAGAGGTGCACGACGGCGCCCGGCGAGCCCACCTGCGCACCGCGAAGGTGGAGTTGAGCGAGACGGCCGGCCGGCTGCACCCGCGGCTGCTGGACGTGCAGCGGCTCGAGGGCGAAACCGTGGTGATGCTTTTCCGGCCGCTTATGGTGGACCTCCTCGAAGCCACCGGGATGGATCCGGATGAGGCCCGGGACATGCTGCCCTCCCTATAGCGGGGCCGGCGCTCGGAAGTACTAGACGCAGGAGCGGTCGTAGTCCAACCCGCCCGAGACGTATTGGGTCAGGGATACCTGGCCGCCGCCGGTGAGCGCGGTGTCGGAGCATTTGCGTCCGGCCACGGCCAGGGACTTGGCGCCGGCGAGCCAGCTCGGCAGCGCATAGAGGTTGCTGGAAGACGGCACCGCCCCGACGATTTGGTCCCACTGGCTTCGGGTGGAGTAGAGGCCCGTCCGGGCTCCAATGCTGGCGTAGTAGGCTGCCATGCCTTCGAGATCCGCGCGGTTCGCCAAAGTGTCCGTTGACCAACTGCTGCCCGTCTCGACGTCAAGCCACCATGTGTAGGACGACGGGTTGTTCACGCCCCTGATGTTGGCATCGTCGTAGGCCTTCGCGAAACCGTACATATACGAGCAGGCGGGCCCGTAGGATCCCTGGTTGCAGTCCCCGTACGGGTTGGTCACGGTGGTCCCGCCGTAGGTGTTGCTGGTGGGCCACCATGATCCGGACGCGCCGGGATTTGCGGTGTTGACGTACAGGGCGACCAACGGCTGGCCCGTGCCGCCCTTCGACGTGCCGGCCCACGTCAGCTGTGTGCTGAGGCACGGGTTTGTGGTGTTGGCCAGGCCGTTGTTCACGCCGACAATCCCGAAAGCCTGGCCTTTCGGCAGCGCCTTTCCGCACTGCGGCCACGACACGTCGTTGCCGGGCCCCGGCTGGGTGGCCGCCTCGGCCGGCAGGGCCACCAGCGTCAGCAGAGCTGCTGCGGCGGCGACCAGGAGGACCCGGAAGCGCCGCGGGGAACCAGTGTGCATACGAGGGGACATCGTCGGCCTTCCGGTTGGGCCTTCCTAGCGAGACAGAATCYCAGCATGAACGGAACCGTCGTCCACGGTCAAGGCTTTGCCGCACCCGCCCGCAGTCCGGACTTGAGCCGGCGGACCCTCGAACGTCGGTGCCCCCGGTTAGGGTGGAGCAATGGCAACAAAGACTTCCCGTGCCGTCAAGGCACCGGGCTATAAGTGCGCGGAATGCGGCTGGACCACTGTCAAGTGGGTGGGCCGGTGCGGCGAGTGCCAGGCCTGGGGCACCGTGGAGGAGACCGGCGGCGCTGTGGCGCGGACGACGGCGGCGACCACCGTCCTGGAGCCGGCCCGCCGGATCGCTGACGTCGATGCCACCACGGCCGCATTCCTCCCCACCGGCGTGGACGAACTGGACCGGGTGCTCGGTGGCGGCCTGGTCCCCGGCGCGGTCATCCTGCTGGCCGGCGAGCCCGGCGTGGGCAAGTCGACGCTGCTGCTGGACGTCGCCGCCAAATTCGCCCGCACGGCCCAGGACGTCCTGTACGTCACCGGCGAGGAATCGGCCGCCCAGGTAAAGCTGCGCGCGGACCGGATCGACGCCGTCGCCGAATCGCTTTACCTGTCCGCCGAAACGGACCTCGGCCAGGCGCTGGGACAAGTGGAGAAACTGGAGCCACGGCTGCTGATTGTGGACTCGGTGCAGACGCTGAGCAGCGCCGACGTCGAAGGCAGCGCCGGCGGCGTCTCCCAGGTCCGCGAAGTCGCGGCCTCCC
>NZ_JBFRFD010000012.1:0-18381 GCF_052114645.1 Arthrobacter sp. 2YAF22_2 | reverse complement strand
GCGCCAGGCGCGCGTCCAGATCGACCACGCGTGGCCAGTCCGCTGCCGTCAGCAGGATCCCGTCTTTGCCGTCGGGGCCGTTTTTGCAGTCCACCAGGGCAGCTAGGCACTTGGTATCGAAGTCGCCCCCTCCGAGATGACATTGGAGTTCGTACTTGTACTGGAAGGGGTCGGCTGAAACAGAACCTGGTTCTTGGTGTACGAATGTTCTCGTGGCTTCGTCCCAACTCCATCCGGCAAGTTGGGCACCATCGGGCCGCCAGTCTCCAAAGATATCTGAATCCGCTTGCCCGGGGGTGGCACCTGGGAACAAAAGGCACATGAACGCAACAAGAGTTAGGACCCCCGCCCATGCTTTGCTTACAGACTGGGCGCGCACGTTTCAACCTACGATTCTGCCAATGTTGACGAGTCTCCATGCGCCGTCGGCGAAGGAGACGAACAGCAGGTTTCCAGTGTCATCTGGGGCTGGGTCACTGCGAGCGACGCTCCCGTCCTTTCTGATATACGTCAGCGCTCTCTGTCGGGCTTGAACGGCAACTTGATATGTCGCGTCCGAGCCCTTCACGAATTCTGTGCTTACCGAGGGAGTGGTGAGGGTCCCGCCCACCAGCCACTTCCCGTCTTCGTTCCACGCGCCAATGACGTTCTTGGCCTTCGCACACGGTTCGCAGTCGCTGGACGTGACGGAATTCAGTGGCTCCACGTCTCCTGTTTCATATCCGTAGCTGAGAAGGCTAAACCAGTGCTTGGCGAATGCGATTGCGCCCTCCTTGGTCTCCGCTTTGGCGGCCTCCGGAAGTACCGGGATCGGGACGTTTTGCGCCCTCCCAGTGGCGTCGGCCGGCTTGTAACTGGCGGTCGGCGTCGAGGTGGGAGTCGTGGTGGCGGAAGCTGACGAGCGAGGGGACTCCGGACTCGGTCCCGTAGTTGCGGGCGCCTGGCTACCGGTGCAGGCCGTTGCCGCAAAAAGCAAGGCGGCCAGCAGTGCGGCTGCGGCGGTTTGCCGGCGGCTGGCGGTTGGAGTGCGGAGTGTCATGTTCAGCTAATCCCCCGATAGGAAATCAAGACGCCTGAATCCAAACAATGCCTAAGGGTAACTGAGATCACATTCCGACGGTAAGAGTTATCCACAGCCACTTGGTTCCGGCCGCCGCCTCAGCATGCGATCAGCCAACCCCGCAGTGACCGGAGCGAACCCGCCCAAAAAGCATTCACCTTCCCTGGCCTCTGGCGTTTTTCTACGCCGAATAGAACAATGAGCCCATGATGTTCGAACACGCAGACGGCAGCCCGATCCTGTACCTGACCGACGACCAAAGCTGGAAGCTCATCGAAGGAACAAAACACGGCCGCCTTGTCGTCACGGTGGCCGGCGAACCGGACATTTTTCCGGTCAACTACGCGGTCAGTAACCGCAAGCTCTATATCCGCACGGCGCCCGGCAACAAGCTGGCGGAGCTGACCATCAATTCGAAGGTGCTGTTTGAAACGGACGGCATCCTCTCCGACGAAGCCTGGTCGGTGGTGCTCCACGGCACGGCACGCGCACTGGAACAGTCGGCGGAGATCGCCGCCGCCGAGTCACTGGGGCTCAAACCGTGGGTGCCGACGTTGAAGGACTTCTACGTCGAAATCGACCCGACGTCGCTCACCGGTCGTCACTTCCAGTTCGGCGAACACCCCGAGCGGGAGATCTAGGACAAACCGCAGTCACGGTCCGCTGCCTAGACTTAAACCATGGCGGACAGTCTGACCCCGGAGCGGCGCAGCTGGAACATGTCCCGCATCCGGGGCAAAAACACCAAGCCGGAACTGCTGATCCGCCGGATGCTGCACGCCAAGGGCTACCGATACCGGCTGCATGGCACCACCCGCGGCGGCAGGCTGCCCGGAAATCCCGACCTGGTGTTCGCCGGTCGCCACAAAGTCATCTTCGTCAACGGCTGCTTCTGGCACTTCCACGACTGCCGGGTCGGCCAGCATGCGCCCAAATCCAACTCCGAGTTCTGGGAGACCAAGCGGACCCGCACCCGGAACCGCGACGCCGAACAGCGCCGCCTGCTCGAAAGCTCGGGCTGGGACGTGCTCACCGTCTGGGAATGCGAGCTCAAAGACCTCTCCGCCCTGGAAGACCAGCTCGAGGCATTCCTCAACCGCCCGGGCTGACCGCGCGAACCGCGCGATGGCGATGCGGCCCCCACCGCGGCTCCCCGGCGGCACGCCCCGCCGCCGCCGACGCCGCGACGCGAAAATAATTCGTACGCGAGATCCGGAAAATCGCGCAGGGGCGCCGGTAATCTCAGCAGCACCGAGTTTTGGTTGACGAAGCCCTTCAGGTCTTCCGCCTGAGGCGAGACAGACTGGCCTGCCTAGGCTACGATCGAGATTCGGGGACTAGGACTCTATTGGCCAGTACGCTGGGTACTAATTACTCCGCAGGAGAAGCACAATGCCGCACTTGATGTTGTCCGCCGAGAACCATACCCGGCACGCCGCTTGGAGCCCCGCGCCCGTCGAGGATCTGGAGCCGCTGCGGCAGCAGGTTTCCGCCATCATCGACGCAATCCTCCTGGACACCAAGCCCGACGAGGCCGGCGTCCGGGAACAGCTCCGCTGGCACGTAGCGAACCATCCCGGACGGCCTGAGAAGGCGCTCCTGGACCACCTGCTGTCCGTCTCCACAACCCTGCAGGACGATTCGGCCTAGACCGGCGGGACACGACCGGCAGGACGCAGTCAGCGGCGGAAATACGTCAGCGGCTGATCGTCGCCTGACGCACAACCTCGCCCCACGATTGCTGCGCCAGGTCCGCCACGGACGCCAGAATTTTCGACGGCGGCAGGGACAGGTCCAGCGGGAATTCCACTACGTCAATGTCCGTGTTGAGGATCCGCCGCAGTTTGATCTCGCCCGGGCCCGCATAGACCAACCACGCTGTGGGCACCCGGAGCGAGGTGCAGTACGCCAGCATCCGGTAGTGGTCGACGGAGAGCGAGGCCCCGATGTCGGACGCGGCGATGTACTTGGCGTCGTACACCATCACCGGCCGGCCACCCAGTAGATGCACCGCGCCCGGCTGCACCATGATCCGGTCCGAGTCCCGCACCGCCTCGTTCAGCATCGAGTTGTACCGCAGCCGCATCTCCCCCGGGTACGCGGCCATCGCCTCCCGGAGCGCGGTCCCGACAAAGTCCTCAAACACCTTGGACATGTCCACCACAAACGACGCCGAATGCTGCTTGCCGTCCCCGGCCTCGGCCGAGGCGTTGCGCAGGATGACCTCCGCGAGCCGCAGGGCCGCGTGGTAGCGGGTGTTCATCCGGCTGGCCCGCCATGGCGGCAGCGGGGCGCCGGACTGCAGGGGCGTCACGGCGTCGAGCTTTCCCTTCAACCGCCGCAGGCGGCTGAGCACGTCCGCGCGCACCCCCGGCACCTGCGCCATGCGTTCGAGGGCCGCCCGCAGGATGCGGTTTTCCGGGATGTCCTCGGTGAACTCGTCGTAGGAAACTTCGAGCGGCACCAGCATGCCGGGACGGCGCGAGATCTGGTCCGAAATCCGGATCCGGCCCTTGACTGTGCGCAGTGACTCGTCGACATTCAGGTACCCCTGCAGAACTCCGCGGCTGAGGGCGCGGTCCGCGAGCTGTGCCAGCGACTCGGCCAGGGCGCTCCAGAGGTCGGTGTCCTCGACGGCGGCGACGTCGTCGTCCCGGAAGCCCTGGTTCTCCGTGTAGCCGAGCAGGAACAACAGCCGGCTCAGGCCCAGCCGCTCCTTGGGCCGCACTTCCAGCTGCACCGAGGGAGTGCGCACCGAACCGACCTTGCCGACGGGTTCGATCCGGAACAAGCCCAGCCCCAGCGGCGCGGCCTTGGCCAGTCCGCTGCCGTTGATGTAGGCGGCGCTGCCGGGGTCGATCCGTTCCACCACGCCCCCGGACAGTTCGTCCAGGACGATGTGGCGGAACGAACCGGCAACGCTAGACGCGCGCAAGGCGGCCCAGCAGTTGCTCCAGCCCGAACCGCTCCTCCAACTGCGCCCGGTTGAGCTGGCCGTGGTAGTGCTCCTCGAGCAGCGGCATCAGCTCGTACTTCCAGATCCGGCGCAGCCCGGTGGGGGTCTGGGCGGCCTTCTTCATGAAGTAGGACGGACCGATCATCAGGTCGCGGTCCCACTCGTCGATCGCGTTGTTCAGCTCATCGAGCAGCAGCGCCGGCGTCGTGTCCAGGCCGCGGGCCTGCAGGAAGCGCAGCAGTGTGCCCTTCACCGGCTCCGTCTTGGGGTGCAGCTCGATGAAGGAGAACCGGCGGCGGATGGCGGCGTCCATCATCGCGATGGAACGGTCCGCGGTGTTCATCGTGCCGATGATGTACAGGTTGTCCGGCAGCGAGAACGGCTCCGTGGGGCTGTACTGCAGGTAGATCCGGTCGTCGCGGTACTCCAGCAGGAAGTACAGCTCGCCGAAGACCTTCGCCAGGTTCGCCCGGTTCATCTCATCGATGATCAGGAAGTACGGTTTGCTTTCATTGCCGGGTTTCGCGGCCTCCTCGGCGAGCCGGCGCAACGGCCCGGCGACCAGTTTGAAGGACACCTGGCCTTCGTCGGTCTTGTCCGGCCGGTAGCCCTCGAAAAAGTCCTCGTAGGCGTAGGAGGGGTGGAACTGGACGAGTTTGACCCGCTCGTCGCTCGGGTCACCCGCCAGTTCGGCGGCCAGATGCTTGGCCAGGTAGGTCTTGCCGGTGCCGGGCGGGCCGTAGAGCACCAGCTGCCGGTTGTCCGCCAGCAGTTCGGCGATCTCCTGCAGCGGTTCCAGGTCCATGTGCAGGGACGCGGCAAACTCCTCCGTCAGCGGACGGAAGCCCTCCGGGACGGCTTCGACGACGGCGTCCGGCTCGGAGCCGCCGCCCTGCTCCTCTTCCGCTTCGGCCGGCAGCAGCGTGTCGAGCGCCTGGATCACCCTGGTGACGTCCACGATGATGCCGGAGCTGGCCAGCTGCCGCTGCACGTGCCTGGGCAGGTCCGCCACGGCGTGGGCCTCGTCGAACCAGCGGACCTTGCGGCGCAGCCTGCGGTTGTCCTGCTGGTGTTCGGGTTCGCCCAGCACCACGCCCACTCGGACGGCACCGGAGCTTTGGTACAGCGTGAGGTCGCCCGGCTTCATCACCGTCAGGAAAGCGAAAACGGCCGACTTGGTGTCTTCGCGCTCCACGTAGCTGAGGTGTTTGTAGTCTTCGTCCACGGCGTGCTGGACCACGCCGGCGGTCACGCCGGTATCGAGCAGGCGGAGATGTTCGACGTCGAGCGTCACCGCTTCCTCGTCCTGCCAGGCGGCGAGCACTTCGGCGTTGTCGTGGTGGCTGCGCAGCAGCCAGGCGCGGCGGCCGGGATCGCCCACCTTACGCCACTGGCTGACCAGCTGGCGGGAGTACCAGTCGATCCGCTGCCCGGCCTGCTCGTCAAGGTGCAGCCGGATGCGATGGATGTCCGCGGACACCTCCTCGTCCGATTCCCCATGGGCGCCACCGACCAGGGAGGCGAAGGCATCCCGGATCTCCTGGCGTTCGACGTCGGCCACGATGGGTTCAAAATAGCTGGGCCAGACCAGGAACTCGATGCTGCGCCGGATCGCCGGCTGGTCATCGGGGGTGCCCGCGATGAGGGCGTGGAAGGCCAGCGGGTCTCTGACCGCGGCCTGGACGACGCCGGCGGGGCGCTGCGCGACATGCTGCACAAAACGGCACAGCCACTTCAGGTGGTCCCAAATGGTCCAGTTGAATTCTGCGGTGCGGTCCCGGATGACGCCGTGGTCCGTCATGCCGGCATACAGTTCATCGGGCAGCTCCAGCGGCGGCTCCAGCCAGGAGGCCGCCTCAGCCACCCGGGCGCGCTTGACCTTCAGCGATTTAACCTCGTGCGCCAGCGGCAGCGACTGCAGGAACAACAGTTCGACGGCCAGCTGTTTGGCCCCGCGGGTGGCACCCTCGAGGTTCTCGCGGAGGTTCGTCATCATCGGCGCCTTGGGGTCCGGGACGCCGCGCTCGAGTCGCTCCAGCAGCTCCGCGGCCGCCGGAACCGACCAGGTACGGGTGCGGCCATCGAGCGCCGACGCCTTGCCCAGCAGGCCCGGGCCGAGCACGAACCACGCCGCGTCTTCGATCTCCTTGGAGATGCCGAGGGCACGGTGCATGGCAGGCTTCTTGGCTGGGGTCATACCTCCAATTTACAGGCTAAAGCTGAACACCCGCATTCGGGCTCGACCAAGTGCTACCGGACAGTAGCTTTCCACCGCGCTTCCGGCGGAGCACCGCGGGCCGGGTTATTTGGCGGCCGCGGGGCGCTTGACGCCGAAGGTGAAATAGCTGCCCGGACCGACGAAGTTGATCAGCGTGGCAGCCCGCCACAACGCCTTGCTGCCGCGGATCTCCTCCGCCGGGCGACGTGAAATATCGCGCTGGGCGGCGATCAACAATGAAATTTGAACCACGGCAGCCGTGAGGGTGCCGAACTTCGCCATCGGCGAGAGTTCCTTCCAGGTCTTCTTCCGCGCTTTCATCTTGCTTCGCTTCGCCATGGTCGTGCTCCTAGCTTCCAGTGTTCAGGCCTCCCGGTGCTGGCTCCCCGCGGGGCCCGGGCCAGTTCAGTCTAGGACCGAACCGGCGGCTGAGGTAGGGACTAGTGCGTCTGGCGGGGCGCCGTGAAGGGCGCCAGCTTTGCCTTCTGTTCCGGGGTCAGCCGCAGCACCCGCCCGGTCGCCTCGTCCACGAACGCCAAGTGGCTGCTCGCCCGGACGCAGTCCTCGCCGGTGACGGGATCCTGGACGAGGTAGTGGATATCGAAGCTGGCGCCCTTGACGGCGCCGATCCACAGCTGCACTACGGCGGGAACGTTGCGGTACTCCAGCGTCCGGACGTAGCGAATCTTGTGCTCCACGACGAGCGCCAGGGTGCCGGCCGGGACCTCGTTGAACAGCGCCACCTCGGGCTCGATCCCGGGCAGGCCGGCGCCGCGCGGCGGCCCGAAGGCGGCAATCCGGGCCTCCTCCAGGACCCGGACGAGTTGGACGTTGTTGATGTGGCCGTACGCGTCCATGTCCCCCCAGCGCATCGGCACCCGCACCTCGAGGCGCCGGGACTCGGGAACGTGGCCGGCGGCGCTCAGCTGTGCACCGCCGTCGCCTCATCGGCCGGGTCTTCCGAAAAGGCCGTTTCGGCGTCCTCACCGGCGAACTGGGACATATACAGGCGATAGTAGGCGCCCTGGAGTCCCAGCAGTTCGCCGTGACGGCCTTGTTCGACGATCCGGCCGGCCTCCATCACGAGGATGGTGTCCGCGTCCCGGATGGTGGAGAGCCGGTGGGCGATCACGAAGCTGGTCCGCTCGGTGCGGAGCGCGGCCATGGCCTTTTGGACCAGGGCCTCGGTCCGGGTGTCCACCGAGCTGGTGGCCTCGTCGAGAATCAGCAGCGAGGGGTCCGCCACGAAAGCGCGGGCGATGGTGATCAGCTGCTTCTCGCCGGCGCTGACATTGTTGCCTTCCTCGTCGATGACCGTGTTGTAGCCATCGGGCAGTGCCCGCACGAAGCGGTCCACGAACGTGGCTTTCGCCGCCGCCATGATCTGCTCCTCGGTGGCGTCCAGCTTGCYGTAACGGATGTTCTCGTAAATCGTGCCGCCGAACAGCCAGGCGTCCTGCAGGACCATGCCCACCTTGGACCGCAGTTCCGCGCGGCTGAGCCTGGTGACGTCGACGCCGTCGAGGGTGATGCTGCCGGAATTGAGCTCATAGAAGCGCATCACGAGGTTCACCAGCGTGGTCTTGCCGGCGCCGGTCGGCCCGACGATGGCTACGGTGTGCCCGGGCTCGGCGGTGAAGGACAGGTCCTCGATCAGCGGCTTGTCCGGGGAGTAGCTGAAGGTGACGTGCCGGAAGTCGACGTGTCCGTCGGTCTTGGCCGGGAGGTGCTCGGCGGCGGTCTCGGCGTCCTGTTCGTCGGCGTCGAGGAATTCGAAGACCCGCTCGGCGGAGGCCACGCCGGACTGCAGCATGTTGGCCATGCCGGCCATCTGGCCCAGCGGCTGGGTGAACTCACGCGAGTACTGGATGAACGCCGTCGCGTCGCCCAGGCTCATGCCGCCCGAGGCCACCCGCAGGCCGCCGACGACGGCGATCCCGACGTAGCTGAGATAGGAGACGAACTGCATGACCGGCATGATCATGCCGGAGACGAACTGGGCGCCGAAACTGGCCTTGTAGAGCTCCTCGTTCCGCTCGTCGAAGCGTGCCAGCATGTCGGCGTCGCGGCCGAACACGCGGACCAGGTCGTGGCCGGAGAACGATTCCTCGATCTGGCCGTTGAGCGCACCGGTGTTCTTCCACTGCGCGGCGAAGAGCTTCTGGCTGCGCGCGCCGATGATGCCTGCGGCCACGCCGGAGAGCGGCAGCGCGATGAGGGCGATCAGCGCCAGCTGCCAGGACACGATGAACATCATGATCACGATGCCGAGCACGGTCAGGGCGGAGTTCACCAGCTGCGCGAAGGCCTGTTGGAGCGCCTGCTGGATGTTGTCGACGTCGTTGGTGACGCGGGAGAGGATATCGCCGCGCTGGCGGGTGTCGAAGTAGCCCAGCGGGAGCTTGTTGAGCTTCTTCTCGGTGTCGTCGCGCAGCCTGCGGACCACCCGCATGACGAGTACGTTCAGGACGTAGCCCTGCAACCACAGGAAGATGTTGGCGACGAAGTACATCACCAGCACCACGCTGATCAGGAAGGCAAGCTTCTGGAAGTCGATGCCCGTGCCGGGGACGACGTCCATCCGGGCCAGCATGTCGGCGAAGTTGTCATTGCCCTGCGAGCGCAGTCCGGCGATGAACTGATCTTTGGTGGCACCGGCAGGCAGCTGCTTGCCGATCACTCCCCCGAAGATCACGTCCATGGCCTGGCCCAGGATGCGTGGCGCGATCACGTTGAGGACGACGGCGACCGTCACCAGCGCGAGCACGGCGGCGATGCCGGCGCGTTCGGGTTTCAGCAGGCCCATGAGCCGCTTGGCCGAGGGCCAGAAATGCTGGGCTTTCTTCGCCGGCGCGGCGCCGAACATGCCGCCGTCGGCCTCGCCCGGGGTGAATTCCTCCTCGTGGAAGTCCTCCTCGGGAGCTTCTACGGGCGCCGAGGCGGGAACCGCAGGCGTCTGGTCCGTTGCCGGGCCCGCGGTTTCGTGGCTGAGCTTTTCGTTGGTGCTCACGCAATTGCCTCCGCGGTCAGCTGGGATTCGACGATTTCCTGGTAGGTACTGGAGCTCGCCAGGAGCTCGTCGTGGGTGCCACGGTCCACGATCCGGCCGTTGTCCAGGACCAGGATCTGGTCCGCGTCCGCGATGGTGGAGACGCGCTGGCCCACGATGATCACCGTGGCGTCGGCGGTTTTGGCCTTGAGCGCCTTCCTGAGCCTGGCGTCGGTGGCGACGTCGAGGGCCGAGAAGGAGTCGTCGAACAGGAAGACCTTGGGCTCGGTGACGAGCGCCCGGGCGATGCAGAGCCGCTGGCGCTGGCCGCCGGAGACGTTGGTGCCGCCCTGCGCGATCCGGGCGCCGAGTCCGTCCTTCTTCTCGGTCACAAAGTCGGCGGCCTGGGCCACGGTGAGGGCGTCCCAGAGTTGCTCGTCGGTGGCTTCGGGTTTGCCGAAGCGCAGGTTGTGCTCGATCGTGCCGGAGAACAGGTACGGCCGTTGCGGCACCATCGCGACGCGCCCGGTGATCTCGGCGCGGTCCAGCTCGGTGACCGGGACACCGTCGAGCAGCACCTCACCCGAGGCGGCGTCAAAGAGCCGCGGCAGCAGGGCCAGCAGCGTGGTCTTGCCGGATCCGGTGGAGCCGATGATCGCCACGGTCTGGCCCGGCTCGGCGGTGAAGCTGATGTCGCTGAGCACCGGCGCCTCGGCGCCAGGGTAGGCGAAGGAGACGTTCCGGAACTCCACCCGGCCGGTTTTGGCGGCGGGGACGACTGGGGTGAGCGGTTCGTGGATGGAGGGTTCGACGTCGAGCACCTCGCCGATCCGGTCCGCGCAGACCGAGGCGCGCGGGATCATCATCGCCATGAAGGTGCCCATCATGACCGCCATCAGGATCTGCAGCAGGTACTGCAGGAAGGCCGTGAGCGAACCCACCTGCATTTCTCCGGCGTCCACGCGCTGGCCGCCGAACCACAGGACGGCGGCGGTGGACACGTGCAGGATCATGCCGATCGCCGGGAACATCAGCACGAACAAGGAGCCGATCTTCAGCGAGACGTCGGTGAGTTCCTTGTTCGCCGCGCCGAAGCGCTGCGCCTCGTGCGGCTCGCGGACGAAGGCACGGACCACGCGGATGCCGATGATCTGCTCGCGCAGGATGCCGTTGAGACGGTCGATCTTGGCCTGCATGGAGCGGAAGAGCGGCATCAGTCGGACCACGATGTAGCCGACCACGACCACCAGGAGCGGGACGGCGACCCAAACCAGCCAGGACAGGTTGAGGTCCTCGCGGAGGGCCATGACGATGCCGCCGATGCACATGATGGGCGTTGCCACCATGAAGTTCAGCCCCATCAGCATGAGCATCTGRACCTGCTGGACATCGTTGGTGCCGCGGGTGATCAGCGTCGGGGCGCCGAAGACGTTGACGTCCCGGGCGGAGAAGCTGCTGACCTTACGGAACACGCCCCGGCGCAGGTCCCGGCCGATGGCCATCGCGGCCTTGGAACCGAAGTAGACGCCCGCGATCGCGGTGACCACCTGGACCAGGGCGACGCCGAGCATGAGCCCGCCGGTGCGCCAGATGTAGTCCGTGTCGCCACGGGAGACGCCCTCGTCGATGATCTGGGCGTTGAGGCTGGGCAGGTAGAGGGCCGCGATGGTGGAGGCCAACTGGAAGACGATGACGGCCGCGATATACGGCAGATACGGCTTGGAGTAGCGCCGTATRAGGGTGACAAGCATGCCCACGGGTCCTTAGCAGGGGTTCATGAAACGCAGAAGGAAATATCGCACTAGGCGAATAAAGAAGTAGTAGCAGCTGGGGCCGACAGCCTTAGCCGTCCTACTCTACGAAATCCTTGGCCGGCTGGAAAGCGGCCCCGCAGCTCCCTGGTGGGGAGCCGCGGGGCCGCTTCGGAGTTTGTTTTCGCGCTTTGGCTCGCGGACGGCCTACGCGTCGCGGTGCCGGCCGTGGGTGGCGATGTACTCGGCGGCGGCGCGCTGCAGCTTGCGTTCCTTCGCCAGCTGGCGGCGGAGGATGGTCAGCTGGTCRCTGACCCGCGACTGCTCGGCGGCAATCGCGCGCTGTTCGGCGGCCTGCTCGTGGACGGCGCGGAGCGCGTCGGCCAACTGGACCTGTTGCTCGGCGAGCAGCCGCTGCGTTTCCAGCAGCAGCGGCACGACGTCGGTGTGGTCGGCCCGCGCCTCGGCTACCAGCGTCCGGGCCCGGAGGCGGGCGCCTTCACGCTCGGCCCTGGCCTCGCCGCCGTTTTGGGTGTTCTCCCGGTCATCCCGGCTCCCCCGGTCCAGCCGGGCGGCTTCCGGGAAATGGGACCCGTTGGCCCGCTGCCGGGTGAGGACCTCGAGGAATTCGCGGTCCAGGTCGACGATGCCGGTGGCGGGAGCGCCGGAACCCGGGGCGTGGCCGGAGGCGGCGACGGCGTGGGCGGCTGCCCCGGCGTCGACGTCGGCTCCGGACCCGGTGACGGCCGCGGACGCGGACGTCTCCGGCTGGAGGTCAACCGTGCGCCGCAGCGGCTTTTCCTTGATGAACAGCACCGCAACCAGGGCCACGATGCCGACGATCGCCGAAATCATGAAGATTTCCGCCGTCGCGTCGCCATAGGCTGCGCGCATGATGTCGCGGATCTGCGGAGGCAGGTCCTTGAGGTCCATGCTGCCGCCGCCCGAGCCGCCCGTAACGGGAATGCCTGCCTTGGCCAGGCCCTGGGTGGCAAGTTCCTTGACCCGGTTGCCCAGGACGGCGCCCAGCACCGAAACGCCGATGGCGCCGCCGACGGAGCGGAAGAACGCCACTGAGGCGCTGGCGGTGCCGATGTCCGTGGCGCGGACGGTGTTCTGCACGGCCAACACAAGGTTCTGCATCAGCAGGCCCAGGCCCAGGCCCAGCACGGCGGTGTAGAGACCGGTCAGCCACAGTTCGGTGGTGTGGTCGATGGTCCCGGCGAGGCCGAGACCGCCGATCAACAGGATGGAGCCGGCAATCAGGTAGCGCTTCCACTTGCCCGTGCGGCTGATCAGCTGGCCGGACAGCACCGAGCCGATCAGGTTGCCGGCGATCATGGGCAGCGTCAGCAGGCCCGCTTCGGTGGGCGTTGCGCCGCGGGCCACCTGGAAGTACTGGCCGAGGAAGGCGGAGGAACCGAACATGGCGACACCCACGGCCACCGAGGCCAGGATGGAGAGCGCGGTGGTGCGCTCCGAGATGATCTTGAGCGGGATGATGGGCTGGGACACGCGGGATTCGACGACCACCAGCAGGGCCAGCAGGACGATACCGCCGCCGACCATCGCGACCGTCTGCCAGGACCACCAGTCGTAGTAGTCCGGGTTGCCGGCGAAGGAAACCCAGATCAGCAGCAGGCTGACGCCGGACGTCAGGAGCACGGAACCCAGCCAGTCGATCTTGGCCGGACGCTTGATGTGCGGCAGCTTCAGGGTGACCTGGAGGAGGATGAGGGCGACGATTGCCAGCGGCACGCAGACGAAGAAGGTCCAGCGCCAGCCAAGCGGGCTGTCGACGATGAACCCGCCGAGGAGCGGGCCGCCGGCGGTGCCGACGGCCATCACGGCGCCCAAGTAGCCGGAGTACTTGCCGCGGTCACGCGGCGGGATCATCGAGCCCATGATCGCCTGGGCCAGTGCCGTAAGGCCGCCCATCGCGATGCCCTGGATGACTCGGGCCGTGAGCAGGAACGGGATGGTCTGCGAGAAACCGGCCATCACGGAGCCCGCGACGAAGATCACGATGCTCAACTGCACGAGGAACTTCTTGTCGAACAGGTCCGCGAGCTTGCCCCAGATCGGGGTGGTGGCGGCGTTGGCCAGCAGCGCGGCCGTGATCACCCAGGCGAAGTCAGTCTGGGTGCCCTTGAGCTCCGACATGATGGTCGGCAGTGCGTTGGCCACGATGGTGCTGCTGATGATGGCCGTGAAGAATGCGGCCAGCAGACCGGTCAGCGCTTCCATGATCTGGCGGTGGCTCATGGCCACCTGTGGTGCCGGGTGCGAGTGTGGGGTGGGCGCCGGGGACGGCCCGGCGGCGGCAGCGTGGCTGGCCATAGAATTACTCCTCAACAAAGTTGGACGTATTGGTGGATCCGGCCGTCTTTGCCCGGGCTGAACTCCGTAGGGATTCAGCTAGTTTTTTCAGGGTCTGCGCGGTCTCCTCGACGTCGTCCTCGCTCCAGTCGAGCAGGGCACCCTGCAGGGTGGCGGCGCGCTGCGCCTCGATGGAGCGGAGCTTGTCCGCCCCGGACGGGGAGAGCGCGATCAGCTGGGCCCGGCCGTCGACCGGATCCGGCCGGCGCACCACATAGCCCTGTCCCGCCAGCTCCGCGAGGTGCCGGCTCAGCACGGGTGCGCTGACGCCGAGCCGTTCCGCAAGCTGCGTGGCCCGGGTTTCGCCCTCCCCCACAAACCGCAGCACGCCCTGCAGCGCCACGCCAGTGTCGTCGCGGAGGTTTGCCGCCGCAACGCACCGGACGGCACGCTGGAGATCGAAGATTTGGTTGACCAGCTGAGCTGCAGCGGTCGATGCGACTGTCATGTTCTGACGCCCCTTTATTGTTTGCCCTAAGCAACAATACAGGAAATTGATTACTTTGGGAAACTAAGCACGTTCCTCGGGGCACGAACACGTCAGGTCCCGCATCCGGGCGGATGCGGGACCTGGAGTGCCGGTTCGCGCCGCCGGCGCGTGCACTTGTTCGGGACGGACGCTTGATTCGGTTGGGGGCTTAGACGTCGAGGTGCGTCGGGGCGAACATCTTCAGCAGCGTTTCGACGACGACGACGTTCGGGCCGTCCGCGGCGAAGGCCGATTTCAGCGCCTCCCCCACGCCCTCGGGGGGCACCCGGACGGCAGGGACGCCGAAGGCCTCCGCCAGCTTCACGAAGTCGGGGCGGGCAAGCTCGGTGGCCGTGGCCTGGCCGAACGCGCCCACCATGTACTCGCGCAGGATGCCGTACCCGCCGTCGTCGACGATCAGCCAGGTGACCGGGACGTTGTGCTGCTTCGCGGTGGCGAGCTCCGAGATCGAGTACATGGCCGAGCCGTCGCCGGACACGGCCAGTACCCGCGCCGAACCGCCCTGCCGTCCGGTGGTCTCCAATCCCACGGCGCCGCCGATCGCGGCCGGGAATCCGAAGCCCAGGCCGCCCGCGCCCTGGGCGGAATGGAACTGGCCCTCGCGGGCGTCCCAGCAGCTCCAGGCCCAGTACGCGGAGATCGTCATGTCCCAGAACGTCTGCATCTGGGCGGGGACGGCCTCGCGGATGTCGGCCATAAACGCCAGTTCCTTGCCGAGGTCCTGGGATTCCAGCCGGGCCCTGACCTTGGCCAGGGTGTCCTTGACCAGGGCCTCCGGCGAGCGTCCGTGCCAGTCCGCTCGTTCGCCGTGCGGTTCCGTCAGGGCTTCGTCGAGGGCGGCGAGCGCCTGGCCGGCGTCGGCCCGGATGCCCAGCCCCGGACGGTTGGACTCGAGCACGCGCGGTTCGGCGTCGATCTGGATGATCCGGCCGCGGGGTTCGAAGGTGAAGTAGTTGGACGTGACTTCGCCCAGCGAAGAGCCGATGACGATCAGCACGTCGGCGTCCTCAAGGAGCTCGGTGGTGTGCTGGTCTTCGATCCAGGACTGGAGCGACAATTCATGGTTCCAGGGGAACGCGCCGTTGCCGCCGGGGGTGCAGATGACCGGCGCGCGCAGCTTTTCCGCAATGGACAGCAGCGATTTCTCCGCGCGGCCGCGGCGGGTGCCGCCGCCGGCGATGATGGCGGGGCGCTTCGCCTCCGAGAGCCACTTCACGGCTTCGCGGACCAGTTCCACCCGGGGCGGGTTGTCCGCGGCTTCGGCGAGCGCGTCCTCCACCGGCGGCACCATGATGGGATCCAGCAGGACGTTTTGCGGTATTTCCAGCCACACCGGACCCTGCGGCGAGGAGATCGCCTCGGTCCAGGCGTCCTGGATCGCGGACGGGATCCCGGAGGCGTGCTGGATCAGCCGCTGGCTCTTGGTCACGTTGGCGGCCGAGGCCTTCTGGTCGTCGAGCTGGTGCAGCATGCCCTTGCGGCGGGCGCCGAGTCCTTCCAGCGGGATCTGGCTGGCCACAACCACCATGGGGACCCCGGTGGCATAGGCCTCCTGCAGCCCGGCCAGGGAGGTCAGCGCGCCGGGMCCGGTGGACAGGAAGAGSACGCCSACTTCGCCGGTGGCACGCGAGTACCCGTCCGCGGCGAAGGCCGAGTTGTTCTCCACMCGSGAGGAGACGAAGTGCAGCTTGCCGCGGCCCATCGCGTCGAAGAGGCCCAGGGCGTGCTGGCCCGGGATGCCGAAGACGGTTTTGGCGCCGAGCGCCTCGAGGGTCTCGACGACGAGGTCGCCGCCGTTGCGCACGCCGGTCACTGGGAGACCCCGCTCTCGACGGGCCGGGCCGCCGGAGCGGCGAAGCCGGCCGGCCGGCGGGCTTCCCGGCCGAGGGCCTGCGCCTCGTAGCCGCTGGGCGCTCCCGCCCGGTCGCCATCGACGGCGCGGTCCGCCATCAGGGTGACGAGTTCGTAGGCGACGTGGCTGGCGGCAACGCCGGTGATGTCGGCGTGGTCGTAGGCGGGGGCGACCTCGACGACGTCGGCCCCCACCAGGTTCATGCCGCGGAGGCCGCGGATGATTTCGAGCAGTTCGCGGCTGGTTATACCGCCGGCCTCCGGGGTTCCGGTGCCCGGCGCATGGGCGGGGTCCAGCACGTCGATGTCGACCGAGATGTAGAGCGGGCGGTTGCCGATCCGGTCGCGGACCTTGGCGACGGTTTCCAGCACGCCCTGGTAGTAGACGTCGGCGGAGGTGACGATGCCGAAGCCGAAGCGGTGGTCGTCGTCGAGGTCTTTCTTGCCGTAAAGCGGGCCGCGGGTGCCGATGTGGCTGATTGCCTCGGTGTCCAGGATGCCTTCCTCGACCGCACGGCGGAACGGGGTGCCGTGGGTGTATTCGGCACCGAAGTAGGTGTCCCAGGTGTCCAGGTGCGCGTCGAAGTGAAGCATCGCGACGGGCTGGCCGGCGCGTTCGGCCGCGGCGCGCAGCAGGGGCAGCGCAATGGTGTGGTCCCCGCCCAGGGTCAGCAGCTTGCTGCCGGCCGCTGTCAGGTCCAGCGCGTTCTGCTGGATGGTTTCGATGGCCTCGTGGATGTTGAACGGGTTGACGGCCATGTCTCCGGCATCGGCGACCTGGATGTTCTCGAAGGGGCTGACGTCCCAGGCCGGGTTATAGGGGCGCAGCAGCCGGCTGGCTTCCCGGACGTGGTTGGAGCCGAAGCGTGCGCCGGGCCGGTAGGAGACGCCCGAGTCGAAGGGCACCCCGACGACCGTGACGTCCGCCTGGGCCACCTGGTCCACCCGCGGCAGCCGGGCAAAGGTGGCGGCGCCGGCGTAGCGCGGGATACGGGAGGAATCGATGGGGCCGAGGTTGCCGTTGGCTTCGATGCGCAGCTCTTCCACGAGAGGCGTCTCCTTCGGGGGTCGTCAGGCGGGTGTGACTGCCATCATACACTCGAAGTTTTGCAATGCGCATCAAATGTTTACCGGTCCAGCGGGATTCTGCGTGGCTGCGCCGCGGCGGGCGCCGCAGGTGGGCGCCCGCCGCGAGCCTCATCTCGAGGCCCGGCCTGCTACCGGTTCGCTGGCGCCCGGGCTTTCCATCCGGGCGCCGTCGGCTTCCGCCGAAGCAAACGCGGCGTGCGGTTCCCCCGGATTGAAGCTGCCGCCGACCATCAGGAGCTCGTACGCGGTCTCCGCATGTTCGGTCACGTCGATGCCGGAGTGCTCGTCCGCCTCGGACACCCGCATGCCTATGGTCTTGTGGATCGCGAAGCCGATCAGGGTGGTCATCACGGCGCTCCAGACGGTGACGATGAGCGCGGTGAGCAGCTGCGGCCAGAACTGGGACAGGCCGCCGCCGTGGAACAGTCCGCCCTCCGTCTTGGCGGACGGGAGTGCAAAGAATCCCAGCGACAGCGTCCCCCACAGTCCGCCAACAAAGTGCACGGCGACGACGTCGAGGGAGTCATCCAAGCCGATCTTGAACTTCAGCCCGACGGCCAGCGCACAGACCACGCCCGCAATGACGCCGATCGCGATGGCGCCGACGGGGTCGACGAAGCCGCACGCAGGGGTGACGGCGACCAGCCCCGCCACGGCACCCGAGGCAGCGCCCAGGGAAGTGGCGTGCCCGTCTCGGAGCCGTTCCACGAGCAGCCAGCCGAGCAGCGCAGCACTGGTTGCCAGCAGCGTGTTGGTCCAGGCCAGGCCCGCTGTGGCGTCCGCCGCGAGCTCGGAGCCGGCGTTGAACCCGAACCAGCCGAACCACAGCAGCCCGGCGCCGAGCATCACGAACGGCAGGTTGTGCGGGCGGATGTTCGGATCCTTCATGAAGCCAAGCCGCTTGCCCAGGATCACGGCGAGCATCAGGCCGGCCATGCCGGCGTTCATATGTACGACGGTTCCGCCGGCGAAGTCGAGGGCGGAGATTTTGCTCCCGATGATCCCGGTCGGGCCGAAGAGTCCGCCGCCCCAGACCCAGTGGGCGATCGGCGCGTAGACCAGCGTGACCCACAAGGCTGCAAACAGCAGCCAAGGGCCGAACCGGACGCGCTCGGCGACGGCGCCGCTGATCAGCGCCACGGTGATGATGGCAAAGGTCGCCTGGAAGCCGATGAACACCATGTCCGGCAGCCCGGCGGCCTTGCTGCCGATACTGCTGGTCAGTCCGCTCAGGCCGAAGTTGGCGAACGGGTCGCCGATGAAGCCGTTGAGCGAGTCGGGGCCGAACGCCATGCCGTAGCCCCAGAGGGCCCAGACCACGGCAACGACCCCCATGGCGCCGAAGCTCATCATCATGATGTTCAGGACCGATTTCATCCGCACCAGTCCGCCGTAGAAGAAGGCGAGACCGGGGGTCATCAAAAGGACGAGGGCGGATGCTGCCAGCATCCACGCCGTCGCGCCAGGATCGAGCACCTGGGGATCTACATCCATCGATACTGCAAGCACAGAGAAGTTCATTGCCGGAGCCTTCCTCGAATGCCGGCGCTCCAAAGGCGCCGGAACGGCGAGACCATTTGGACGGCGTATGCCTGCAG
>NZ_JBFRFD010000011.1:0-18754 GCF_052114645.1 Arthrobacter sp. 2YAF22_2 | reverse complement strand
CTTTGACACTGGCTGACCTACGCATCAAGAGTACGGCGCGCGACGGCGGCCTGCCGAGCAGGCCGCCGTCGTCGTGCCGGGGCGGGCGAGTTAGCGGACCGGGGCAGGGACGCCCAAGCGGCCGTCCACCATCTCAACGACGCGGTCGCAGTAGCCGAGGACGTCGTGGTCGTGGGTGACCATGACGGTTGCGACACCATGCTCGTGGCTTTGCCGTGCGAGGAGTTCCACGACTTCGCGGCTGCGGGCCCGGTCCAGGGACGCGGTCGGTTCGTCCACGAGAAGGAGTTTCGCTCCGGTGACGAGTGCCCGCGCGATGCCGACGCGCTGGCGTTCGCCACCCGAAAGCTGGCCGGGGCGGTTGGCCGCACGGTGGGCCATGCCGACGGATTCCAGCAGCGCAACCGGGTCGAAGGTCCTCGGGCCCCCGGCGAGCCGGTTTACCAGCCGGAGCTGGTCCGCCGCGGTCAGGGCCGGGATGAGGTTGCCGGACTGGAAAACGAAGCCGATGTTGGCCAGCCGGAACGCAGCGCGTTTGCCCTGGCTCAACTGCGAAACGTCCTGGCCGTTGACCGTGACCTTCCCGGAATCCGGGGAGGCCAGGGCGCCGGCGACGGCGAGCAGCGAGGATTTGCCGGAACCGGACGGCCCGACGATGGCCAGGAACTCGCCCGGCGCAACGTCGAGACTGACGTCGTCGAGGGCCGTCACCCGGGTGTCGCCGTCGCCGAGTTCCATCACCGCGTGGCGGATGGACAGGCCGGTGGTTCGGTGCGTGTCGGCGAGGCCTCCGACGGCTGCCGGGAACGTGGGGGTGTTCATCGCTGTCCTCCAAGGGCGTTGAGCGGGTCGATCCGGGAAATGCGCACTACGGCCACGGCGGCGCCGATCAGGCCCAGTCCGATCGTGAGTGCCGTGGCGATGGCGATGGGTGCGGCCTCGAGAGCGAACGGCATGACATCCGGCATGGCCGCGCCCAGTCCCAGGCCTGCGGCCACGCCCAGCGCCGTGAATCCCACCAACAGAATGGCGGCCTGGGCCAGCCCATCCCGCAGCAGGTAGCCGGTCGAGGCCCCGATCGCCCGCAGTACCGAGATTTCGTGCTTGCGTTGGATGGTCCACACGGTGAAGAACGCGCCGACCACCAAGGCGCAGATCGCGTAGAGGAAGACCTGGATCATGCTCAGGGTCATGGTCTCTGCCTCATAGCCGGGAGATGCATTAAAGGCAGCGGACAGGGACTTGCTGGACGTCCCGGCGGCAGTGTCGCCGGCAGCAAGGTCCAGCTTGGCGCCGGGCTTGGCCTGGACGGCAACGACGCTGGCAGTATCAAAATTGAGGGCGGACAGCTGCGCGGCGCTCGGGGAACCGGCCGCGGCTTGGCCGGACGCGATCAGCTGCCAGGTTTTCAGGGGCAGGTAGGCCACGTCGACATGTCCAAACGTGGCCTGGCCGTCGGTAAAGCCCACGACTTTGAGCTTCGTGCCGATCCGGTCCAGGGTCACGACCGTGCCGAGTTCGATGCCTTCAGCCTTCGCGGTCGAGGACACGACGAGGCCGTCAGCGGCGCCCAGTCCGGTGCCCTCGGAGCGGGAGGGCTCCAGGAAGGATCCGGGCTCAATGCCGAAAAGCGTGAGATCAACCTGCTTGCCGGACTCCGTAGTGGCATTGGCCATRCCGACGCCCATCTTCTCGGCGGCGGCCACGCCCTCGACGCCGCGCCAGGCGCCGAGCTGTTGGTCATCGATCACGGAGCGGGAGAAGGCGTTGTCGGTCTTGGTGCCCTCGTCGAAGGCGAACGCGGTCACCGGCATCGACTTCAGGCCCGACACGCCGTCGTTGACGAGGCCCGAGGAAAGGCCGGAGAGCATCACCATCAGTACGGCGATGAGTGCAATGACACCGCCCATCAGGCTGAAGCGGCCACGCGCGAAGATCAATTCGCGGAGTGCAAGGAACATTGGCGGTCCTAGGTTCAGAGGAGGATGAATGAAGTTGCTGACTAGCTGTCGGCATCTTTCTGACAGCTTGTCAGGAAACCGCGAGCGTTTCAAATCCTGCCACCCTGGAGCCCCGCACGACCGCACGGAACGACCGGGCAAGAAGCCGTCCGCGAACGGGGCGGCCGCTGCTTGTTAGGCTGATCGGATGAAACGACGCCTCGCCGCCGCCTCCCTGTCCGCCGTCTTCCTGATGCTCACCATTTCCGGGTGCGGCCAGGTGCAACAGGCAGCCGGGAAGGCAGTCAACGACGGCGCGTCGCAGGTCGCCACGGCGGCCGGGGCCGAGATCAAGAAGCAGGCGTGTTCCCTCGTGGCGGACGGTCTGGTCAGCGCCTCGGACAAGCAGGCGCTGGGCGGGCTGGTCTCCGGCGCGCAGACCGCCGGCCTGCCCACGGAGATCACCGCTCCACTCAAGAAAATCGCGGATTCAGGCGACCGGGTGCCAGCCGACTCGGTCAAGGCGCTCCAGGACGCCTGCGCCAAGTAGCGGGCACCCCAAGTAGCTGGCACTAGGTGTCGTTCTGGGCGCCCAAAACGACGACAACTGCGGGCCAGTTTGGGGAAAACCCTAGCGCTTGCCCTTTTTCCTGGAGCCCTTGCCGCGGCCCTTGTCCGGGTTCGGCGCGTAGCGCTGCGCCACCTTGGGTTTCTTGACGGCCGGACCGCGGCGGTCCGGCTTCGGTTCGCGCTTGGGCTTCTCCTGCTGCGCCGAAGGCTGCCGGGAACTCGCGGCAGTCCGGCCGCGGACAATCCCGATGAACTCCTCGATCACCTCGTCGGTGGACTCGCTCGGCCAGGCCAGGGCGATCCCGGTGGCGGGAGCGCCGGTGAGCTTCCGGGCCACGGTGTCCTTGACGTTGAAGTGCCGGGCCACGGACATGGGCAGGACCACCAGGCCGGCTCCGCTGGCAACCACCCGCAGCGCCGGTTCGGGTCCACCGAGTCCAGCGACATCCAGGAAGGTCTCGGCGGCCAGGTCGGCCAGCGCCACCTCCTCGAAAACAGAAATTTCGTGGCCCTTCGGCGCCACCACCACGGGCTGTTCCTCGTACAGCGGGATGACGTTGAGGCCCTCGCGGTCCACCGGCAGCCGGACGAAGCTCAAGTCCGCGGATCCGTCACGCAGGACCGCSAGCTGGGCGCCSTCGTCGGACATGAAGGAGTGCAGCGGCACGTCGGGCATCCGCTCTTCCCAGCGGCGGATCCATTTGCCGGGCGTCACGCCGGGCACGTACGCGAACCGCAGCTCCCGCGGCGCGGGGACCGAATCGTCGGAGGGCTGGGCTGCTTCTTCTTCTGCGGACACACGTTCACAGTACCGTCAGTCCCACCGGGCGGCGCAGGGTTGGCGGCTGCTTGGTGCTGATTTGGCGCTGATTTGGTGCTGTTTTGGCGCTGATTTGGTGCCTCGCGGCTTGGCCGCCGGATACCCTTGAAGCATGACCTCTGCAAACTCCCAGTCCATGAAGCCGGCCACCGTTGCCAAGAAGCTTGGCATCTACCTGCCCGCAACACCCCAGGAGTTCCAGGATTCTGTTATCACCCGCGCTGATTTCGCCGAGCTCCAGGCCAACCCGCCGGAGTGGCTTGCCGAACTGCGCCGCACCGGCCCGCACCCGCGCCCGGTCGTCGCCCAGAAACTCAACGTCTCGATCGCCGGTCTGGCCCGCGGCGGCGTCGAGGAAGCGCTGACGACGGCGGAAATCACCTCCCTGCTGCAGGCTCCCCCGGCCTGGCTGGTGGCCGAGCGCGCCACCCACGCCGCCGTGCGCGCCGAAGCTCAGCGGGTCAAGGACGACGCGGCGAAAAAGGACGCCAAGAAGGCCCGGGCCAGGGCGGAGTAGCCCCTCCGGGGGTCCTCCGCGGCCGTTTCGACGGTTCCGTGCGCACTCGACGCTGCGAACCGTCTAGTCGGCAGGGAACCGTCGAAATGGCGAGATCCCGCCGGGAGCCGCCCGTCAGTCCTGGTGCAGCTGGACGAAGTTGCCGCAGCCGTCGTCCAGCACCGCGGAGATCCCGCCGGGCCCCTCGGACGGTTCGCCCTGGAACATGACACCTTTCGCCGTTAGCCGGTCATATTCGGCCCTGACGTCCGGCACGCCGAACACGATCGCGGGCAGCCCGGCGTCGTGGCAGGCATTCATGTAGTTGGCGCCGATCGGGTTGTCGCTGGGTTCCAGCAGCAGCCCGGCCGAGCCCCCTCCCTCCGGGTCTTTGATGATGTAGAGGTTGTGCTCGGGCAGCGCCATGAGCGTGTCGAAGCCCAGAATTCCGGTGTAGAACTCGTGGGCGGTGGCCGGGTCCTTGACGTGGATACTGCACATTTTCAATCGCATGGGCCCTAGGCTACGCCGGGGCGGCCCCGGACGGTAACCGGCCATTGACGGCCCGCCGCCGAGGGACTCCAATGGAATCAGCGGAACAACGTCCGCCCGGACGGTCTCCGCAGGAGGTGCGCAATGCCGTCACTCGCAGGGGCCGGCCCGCTCGGCGCCGGGCAGTTCCTGGTTCCGGCCCTTCTGGTTGTGGCCGCGGCAGCCGGCTCGGTCTACCTCGCGCGGAAGCACCAGGCGTCCGACGGCGGGTTGCCCGACGCCGTATTCTGGGACGGTTTCGCCGGACTCGCCGTCATCGGTCCCGCAGTCCTGCTGCCGTCCCTGGTGTCCCCATGGGCCGGGCTGATGCTCGCCGCCCTGGCCGCGGCGACGGCGGCCGCCTGCTACCGCTGGACGCCGGGGCTGCTCCGCTGGCACGACGCCCGGCAGGACGCCCGGGATGCCGCTGCCGTCAACGCGGCCGCCGCGCTCCGGCACCGCGCGGTCCTTGGCCGGTGGCAGCGCTACGAGCTCGATCCCGCCCTCTGCATCGACTTCCCCGCCATGAGCGATCCGGGCCGCCCGGAGACCGCCGCGTTCCTCAAGGCCATGAAGGCGGCCGGCCGAGTCAGTGACTTGAGCCCGGGCGCCCGGGCCGGATCCGGCTACAGCGCCGCCGTCGAGCGGCTGGAACGCGCCTTGGCGGAGGCGGAGCGCGCGGCGGGCGCGCTGCACGGTTCCAAGGAGGGGCAGATGTCCACTGAGCTGTACGAACCACTGAAGGGGCACGATGACTGACATCACGATTATCGGCAGCGGCAGCATGGCCCGGGCGATCGGCCTCCGCGCAGTAGCCGCGGGGCGGAGCCTCCAGATCCTGGACCGGACCCCGGCCAACGCCGCCAAACTCGCAGCGGAACTTGGTCCCGCCACCGCATCCGGAAGCCTCGGAGAGGTGCCCGAGGGCGACATTGTGGTCCTGGCCCTCTACTTCGAACCGGCCAAGGAGGTCGCCACGCACTACGGCGATACCCTCAGCGGCAAGACGGTGATCGAGATCAGCAACCCGGTCAACATGGAGACCGGCGACTCGCTGCTGGTTGAACCGGGGAGTTCCGCGGCGGAGGAGGTGGCCCGGCTGCTTCCCGGGGCCCGCATAGTAAAGGCGTTCAACACGACGTTCGCGGGCCCCCTGGCCGAGGGCGCCGCGAACGGCCTGCCGCTGGACGTCTTCATCGCCTCCGACTCGGAGCCGGCCCGGAACGAAGTAGCCTCGTTCGTCGCCGCGGCGGGCCTCCGGCCCCTCCAGGTCGGGGCGTTGCGCCATGCCCGCGAGCTGGAGGGGATGCAGCTGCTGCTGATTGGGCTGCAACTGAACCCGGCCTATGCGTCCTTTAACTGGGGCACGTCCCTGAAGGTCATCGACTGACATCATCCACCGGGCGGCAGGTCAGGCCTAGAGTTCGACGGTGCCGCTTTCGCCGACGCTCATCCGGCTGTGCGTGACCTTGGATTTCACCCATTGCAACACCGTCGCGGCCGTTCCGCCCGGGCTGGTCCAGTACTCGGCCGAATCGGAATCCACGTGCAGCAGGACGGCCTCCGGGGTCTCCGGGCCGTCCGGGAACCATGCCTCGACCGCCTGGTTCCAGCGGTCGCGGATTTGCTGCCGGTCCGTGACCACCTCTGCCTGGCCGGCCACCGACACCCACTCCTTGCCCTTGCCGAAGGACACGTTGACGGCTGGATTCGCCCTGACGTGGGCCACCTGCGAGGTGTCCTTCGAGGTGAAGAACCACATGTCGCCGTCGTCCTCCACGTCCTGAACGGCCAACGGCCGGCTGACGAGGGCGCCGTCGCCGTTGATGGTGGTGACCATCCCGATCCGGGAATCATTAATGATCCCGGTTACCTTGCTGATGTCCTGTGCGTCCGACATGCGCTCACCTCGTCCTTGGTCCAGCGGAGGAAGGTCCTCCTGCCGCCAGCCTATTGATAAGCGTGCTTACTTTTCAAGCACGTTCCAGGATCTGGCGGCCGGAGGACCTTCGATGGCCGGCCGGCGGGACTCAGTTTCCGCGGGTCAGGACTTGGCCTTTGAAGAATTCCGGACGGAGTTTCGCCATGACCAACATGACCACCACGCCCAGCAGGATCACGCCCATCCCCAGGATGAACACGAGGCCCAGGCCGCCGACGGATGACCCGGAGCCGTACGCCGGGTCCATCGAGTCGTAGGCGGTCTTGACGAACATCACCAGCAGGATCACGCCGCCCAGCAGCGGTGCGAGGAACTTGAAGAAGAAGGAGTGCGCCCCGCTGAAGGCCTGGGCGCGGAAGAACCAGACGCAGGCCAGAGCGGTGATGCCGTAGTAGAAGCAGATCATCATGCCGAGCGCCGTGATGGTGTCCCACAGGGCATTTTCGGACAGGGTGCGGGTCACGACGTAGAAGACGGCGGCGGCCACCGCCGAGGCAATGGTGGCGTAGCTCGGGGACTTGTAGCTGGGGCTGATGTTGCCGAACTTGTGCGGCAGCGCCTTGTAGTGGCCCATGGACAGGAGGGTCCGCGCCGGGGACACGAAGGTGGACTGCAGCGACGCCGCCGAGCTGCTCAGGATGGCCAGCGACATCAGGATCGCGAACGGGCCCATCACCGGTCCGGCGAGGACCGCGAAGATGCTGCCCTGGTTTTCGGGGTTCCCGGCACCGAGGCCTTCCGTGCCGACGCCGGCGAAGGCCAGGGTGGCCAGTGCGACCGTCATGTAGATGACCACGATCACCAGCACGGTCACGGTGGCCGCGCGGCCCGGGGTTTTCTCCGGGTTCTTGGTTTCCTCATTCATGGTCAGGGTGACGTCCCAGCCCCAGTAGATGAAGATGGACAGCGAGACGCCGGCGGCGAAAGCGGAGAAGGACTCCACAGCGAACGGGTTGAACCAGTCAGGGGCGATGGCGGTGGCGTCAAACGCGGTCCCGTTCGCGACGTGGCTGAACGCGGCGACGGCGAACCAGYCCAGGACCAGCAACTGGAAGGCGACCAGAACGTACTGGACGGTCTTGGTGGTCTCCATCCCGCGGTAGGAAACCCAGCACGCCAGGGCGATGAAAACCAGCGTAGTGGCGATATTCAGCGGCAGGTTGCTGGATAGGTCTCCCAGCTCCGGATTACCGAACACTTGGGCCAGCATGAGGTAGAAGAAGTCGACGGCGACGGCCGCCAGGTTGGACAGCACGATGATGGTCGCCGCTACCAGCCCCCAGCCGCCCATCCAGCCGATCCACGGGCCGAACGCCCGCGACGCCCAGGTGAAGGAGGTGCCGGCATCGGGCATGGCGTTGTTCAGCTCGCGGTACCCGAACGCCACCAGCAGCATGGGAATGAAGCCCACCAGGAAGATCGCCGGCAGATGCACGCCGACCTGGGAAACCGTCGGGCCCAGGGCGGCCGTCAGGGTGTAGGCCGGTGCGATGCAGGATACTCCGATGACGACGGCGCCGATCAGCCCCACCGACCCGGCTTTCAGTCCCTTCTCGCTCAGGCCGTGCTGCTCGGCGTGGGCCGTGGAGGTCGCTTGTTCGGTGCTCATGCTTGTGCCTCTCGGGAGGGTTCATTCGACGTTGAATGGTTGGGCTGCTTGAACTCGTAGTCGCTGGGGACCACGATCATCGGCACCGGCAGGGCCCGCAGGATGCGGTTTGCCGTGCTGCCCAGGAAGATGGAGCTGCTCCGGGCGAGGCGGCTCGATCCGATCAGCAGAACCTCGCCGTCTTCCCAGTCCAGCCGGTCCACCGCCTCCTCGACGCTGCCACCGTGCGCGACGACGACTTCGATCTTGTCGGCCRGCTGGGCGGCGGCCGGGTCCCCTGACGGGTCGCCCGGCAGGGCCGCCGCGACCCGTTGCGCGGCGTAGTCGCGGGCGGCGTCGGCCGCGGCCGCCGAGTCGCCGCCGTCAAGGGTCAGCAGCGAGACTACCCGCATCGGCACTTCCCGGTGCTTGGCCATGGAGACGGCGACCTGGAGCAGCTCTTCCGCGCCCGGGCGGTCCCCGAGGCCGCAGCTGAGCCTGGTCAAGGCCTCGCGGCGATGGTAGCCGTGCGGGGCCAGCGCCACCGGGACGGTCGCCGCGTGCAGCAGGGCGCCGGCCACCGAGCCCACCGTGAAGCGCTTGAACAGCCCGCTGCTGGTGGCACCGATGATGAGCATGTCCGCCTGAAACTCATCGCAGGCATCGATCAGGGTCTGCGCGTCGGATTCACCGCTGCGGATGTGGGCTTTAGCCGGGACATCCGCCGGCACCAGCGCCAGCGCTTCATCGAGCCACTCCGACGCCTGCCGGTGGAGATAGCTGTCATAGCCGGCCGCGGGTGCATGGGCCGCGTTGAACACCCCGGCGTCCGGGATGGCCATCACCAGGTCCAGGGCCGCTCCCCGGCCGCGGGCCAGCGAGACGGCCAGGTTGAGGGCATCACGGCCCCTCGCATTGGCGGTATACCCCACTACGTAACGCATCTGGCCGACCTCTCTGGTTGGTTAGGGATTGCTGGTCAGGGGAAGCAGTACTAGACAGCCGGGGTGCGGTCGGCGGCCGCGACAATCCGGGCCGCGGTCCGGCGCCCCATCCGTACGGCGCCGTCCACATGCTGGTAGCCCTCGGCTGCGAGGTCGGAGCACGCCCAGTGGATCGGCCCCACGGGGGCGAGTTGGTCCTTGCCGTAGCGGTGCAGGCCGCCSAGGTCGTAGCTGGCGGCATAGGCGCCGCGGGTCCATTCCTCGGAGCCCCAGTCGGACTCGTAGTAGACCTCCGGTTCGAGGGCCTCCTCGCCCAGGAAATCGGCGATGGACGCCAGGATGGCCTGGCGGCGCTCCCCGGCGCTGAGCTCGAACATGGCGTCGGCCTTTTCGTCCGAGACGAAGCCCACGAGGGTGCCGCGGGGATCCGCGTGGTTGGTGTTGTCGTAGACCTCCTGGACCAGCGCGTCAGCGCCGAAGCAGGTTCCGGACAGGCCGTCTTCGCGCCAGAACGGCGTGCTGTACACGGCATGCACCTTGATGACCAGGCCGAGCGACTGATGCTGGTGCATCTGGTGCTGGCGGCGCGGCAGCGGCGGGTTAAAGGAGACCCTGGAATAGAGGTTCGGGGGCACGGCCATGATCACGAAACGCGCGTTCACGGTGGCACGGTCCGACACCACCGTCACCCGCTGTCCGGCGACGTCACCGCCGGTGTTTTCGGCGGTGGTTCCGCCGCCGGCGTCGCCTTCCCAGTTGATCGTGCGCACCGGGCTGGAGAGCACGACGTCGTCCCCCAGTTCCGCCGCCTGCAGCAGCGAGACCTGCTGCATGCCCCCGACGACGCGCTTGTCCAAGATGAAGTCCTCATCGGTGAGGTGGGTGAAGGAACCGGCCGATGCCGCCATCAGGACGGCCTGMAGKGCSGARAAGGCGTGSGCGGGCTTGGTCAGCATGCCGCCGGCAATGAACAGACCGATGTTGTTGCAGGCTTCCTCGTCGGCGGAATGTTCACGCAGCCAGTGGTGGAAGGAGATCGTATCCAGTTCGCGGGCCTTCGGGTGCGCCCACGGTTCGGTAGCGCCGATTTCCGCCGCGAGCGAGTCCAGCAGCGCCGTCAGCTTGTCCATTTCGGCGGCGGTGGCCTCACTGACCGGGAAGGAGTCGCCGGAGTACAGGGTGCGCCTGCCGTCGGCACCTATGTAGACGGACTGTCCCTTGCGGTAGCGGCTGTAGGTCTGGAGGCCGAGCTCATCGAGGAGCTCGAGCAGCGCCGTCTGGTCCGGCGAGACCCACTGGCCGCCGATCTCGAGCAGGGCGCCGTCGATCGTGTCCGTCCAGGTCCGGCCGCCCACGCGGTCACGCGCCTCCAGCACGGCCACGCTCAGCCCCGCTTTCCGGAGTTCCCGGGCTGCGGTGAGGCCTGCGGGCCCGGCTCCGACAATGACGACGTCGCGGTCAAGTTCCAGCATGATGTCCTTTCCGTGGCCGCCGCAGTGATGCGTACCACTAAATGAATGCCATTCATTTGTGACGACTATAGCGGTAACGTTGAATGGAGGGAAGACCCGCAGGAAAACTTTGCCCGCGGTGGAATAATCCTTGGGACAGCCCAGTAGAAAGGCCCGGAATGCCGGCAGCCACCAGCGCCACCGCGGATCCGCACCGCCCCGACGCCAAGCCGCGCCGGCGTGCGGGCCGGCCCCCCTCGGCCGTCCTCGACCAGGACGGCATCACCGCCGCCGCCCTGCAGTTGGTGCGTAAGAGCGGCTATGACGCGTTCACCATGGCAGCCTTGGCCCGTGCCCTGAATGTGGCGCCGTCGGCCCTGTACAACCACGTATCGTCCAAGCGGGAGGTGCTGGTCCTCATCCAGGACCACCTGACCTCGTTGGTGGACGTGTCCGCCTTCGGGACCGCGCCCTGGGAGCAGGCCGTGCGGGACTGGGCCTGGAGCTACCGGGCCGTGTTCGCGCGGCACACTCCGCTGATCCCTGTCATTGCCGTGCTCCCGGTGGCGGATGCGCCGAAGACCCTCGCCATGTACGAGGCCGTCAGCACGGGGTTGCGCCGGGCGGGCTTCCCGCAGGAACGCATCGTTGCAGCCATCGTGGCCCTCGAGTCTTTTATCTTCGGCTCCGCTTACGACGTGAACGCCCCGGCGGACATCTTTGCTTCCGGCAGCATGGCGGCGTCGACGCCGAACTTCTCCGCCGCCGTCGACAGTCTTGGCGAGCAGGGCTACGCACACCAGGCGGATGTGGCCTTCAGCCTCGGCCTCGAGGCGCTCATTGCGGGATTCGGGGCGCTCCGGACGTAGGGCTCCGAGGCCAAAGATATTGCGGGAACTGCCGAAGAGGTACGCCTGGACCCTGACCTCGGAGCGGCAAAGTGACACCGACTCCCCCGTGATCCGGTCGTGTCACCGACGTAGAATCGTGGTGGACAGAGAGCGCCAGCCAGCGCCTCGGCACAGCCAACCCCAGGAGGTCTCTCATGAGCCAGGCAAAGACCAGCGCGGAGGCTGCTGCTGCCGCACAAACCCTCTTCCGGGTTGCCCTCGGCGGCGTGCTCATCGCCCACGGATCCCAAAAACTCTTCGGATGGTTCGGCGGAGGAGGCATCGAAGGTACCAGCAAGGGCATGCACGCGATGGGCTTCCGGCCCGCCACGCCCAGTGCCGTGCTCGCCGGCGCCGGCGAAGCAGGGGCTGGTCTCGCTCTCGCCCTCGGATTGGCAACCCCGGCCGCGGGCGCGGTCGCCGCAACCACCATGGGCGTCGCAGCCGGCGTCCACGCCCACAACGGCTTCTTCGCAACGGAGGGTGGTTTTGAGTACCCCGCCGTGCTGGGCTTGGCGGCAGCCTCGTTCACCATTGGCGGTCCGGGACTTTACTCCCTGGACGCGCTCACCGGCCATGTCCTGGACCGGCCCTGGATGCGGGCAGTCTCGTTCGCCGCGATCCCTGCGGTGATGGCGGCCCAGCTTTATCGCCGGCGTAAGGCCTTGGCCGAGGACGCGGATGCGGATGCGGCGGTTACCGGCGCCGCGGGGGACCAACACTGAACCGTTCCGGCTGGTCCTTGACGGCGGGTCAGTGCCTACCGGGCCCGCCGTTCGTTGAGTGACCCACCCGCGCGCTACTTGGTGGCCAGCACCGGGATCGCGGGCGCCTTCAGCGAGTTGACCTGCAGGCCGACGGTGGCCTTCTGCCCGGCTGTGAGCTTGGTGGTCCAGTCCGATCCGGTGCAAGTAACCGAGGTCTTCGGAACTGCGGTGCACTTGACGCCCCAGGAGTTGGCGATCGAGGTGACGTTCGGGTCGCTCCACGTGACGGACCAGGACGGCACCGCACGCAGCGCGGTGACGTCGATGTTGGCGACGTAGCCGCCGGTCCAGGAACTGGTGAGCCGCCAAATGGCGCTGATCGCGGGGTCGCCGGCAGGCGCGGGAGTAGGCGTCGGGCTGGCCGTCGGCGTGACGGTGGGAGCCGACGTCGGCGTCGGGCTGACGGTCGGCGTCGGAACGGGGACGGTTACAACCGGGGCGGCCGTGAGGATCGGGGCGAGGGCATCGAGCTTGGCCCGCTCCGGTGTCCGCCAGTCAGCCTGGACGAGGCCCCCGGTGATGCCTGAGTTCGGATTGAAGGCCCAGTAGGCGTAGGACATGCCGTTCGTCTTCAGGTAGCCCACGATCGACTTCATCCAGGCCTTGTCCGAGTCGGTGGCCAGCGCGGAGCCGAATTCGCCGAGCAGGACCGGGGCGATTCCCTGTTTCTGCAGGTACCCCCAGTTCCGGTCCCAGACGGCCGGCAGGTTGGCGGGGTACGCGGGGTCGCTGAACCACTTTTGCGCGAACAGAGACGCCGGGTAGTCGTGCGGGGAGTAGACCACCCGGTTCGCGKTGTTCAGGACCACCGGGTTCGCGCCGACGTCGGCGAGTCCGCCGCCCCACCAGGTGCCGCCGGCGATGGCCTGGTTCTCGATCCCCTCAATGATGATCAACAGGTTCGGGTTGGAAGCCAGGACGGCGTTGCCGCCGCGGGTGGACGCAGCCTGCCAGTCCGTCGCCGCCTTGCCGCCCCAGGTCGCGGCCCCGGCCGGTTCGTTGTGCAGATCGGCGCCGATCACCGTCGGGTCGTTCTTGTACCGATCGGCCAGCATCTTCCAGTCGGAGATCCACTTCGACTCCGGGACCGTCGTCGTGTACCAGAGCGGCGACTGTGCCGCCGAGGACGGGCGGTGCCGGTCCAGGATGATCTGGAGGCCGTTGGCCTTGGCCCGCGCGATCACCGTATCCATGACATCCAGCGGCGTCTTGCCCTGGAGGTTATAGGCGCGGTTGGCCCAGTAGTTCACATTTCCATTGATGGACGTCGCGGCCAGGCACTCGTTGGAGTACGGCAGCCGGACCGTGTTAAAGCCCATCGACTTGATGTTGGCCAGGGCCTCGTCGATGGTCAGGGTTCCCCACAGGCCGTGCGGGACGCAGTCCGGGGTCTCCAGCCCGAACCAGGAGGTGGCCTTGATCGTGTACGGGTTGTTGTTGGAGTCGCGGATGGTGCCGCCGTCGGTGTGCAGCCAACCGGTCGCGGCCGGCGTGGCGTCCACGACGCTTGAGGCGGTGAGGGCGGCGGCTGCGGGCGGGCCGGACCAGACGGAAACCGCCACGACGCCGGCCAGGGCGGTGGCGGCCAAAGCGGAGAGTATCGTGTTCCGACGCCGGCTGGCCGGCGTGGGCTCGATGGAGCGGCAAGTCTGCAAGGTTCCTCCAGGTCCGGGGCAGGCTCGCCCGCAATGGCTCAGGCGTAGGCACGCCGACGGACCTCAGAGTACAGAGCGCGGGCGGGCGGCAATGCGGCGACCCTCCGGAGACAAAAAAAGAACCCCGGGAAATCAATGATTCCCGGGGTTCTGATGCGTGCGCGAGGGGGGATTTGAACCCCCACGCCCTTTCGGACACTGGCACCTGAAGCCAGCGCGTCTGCCGTTCCGCCACTCGCGCGCAACTTCTTTCACCTGACTGGGGCCCGATTTCCGGTCCGCCAACCTCGTAAAAGCAGCGAGATCAAGCATAACGGACAACTGCGGGAAAACACCAATCGAGGACTTGAGGGCCCCGGAGAGCCCACGGCCGGGCACCCGTGCGGCGCTCCTTGACGTCAGTGCCCGGCCTTTACTGCGCCCCGTTGGAGGTACCCGCTGCGGGCCCGCGTCCGCGGGGTGTCCGCGCAGGTCAGAGCTGCTCGGGGACATTTTTCCCGGCCCGGGCGGCGGGTCTCATTAAGGCCATTCCCAGCCTTGCCCAGTAGTATCGGGTTTAGGAGTGCCCGGCTGCGGCGGACTCCCGCGAATGCTGGAAACCGAGTTCCCGAACAAGTGCTGCCCCGCAGCCGTAAGGAAAGGAGAAGGACCATGGGCTTGCTGGACAAAGTCGAGCGCAGTATCGAAAAGGCCGTCCGCGGAGTCTTCTCCACCGGTTCCCGCGCCCAGGTTGAGCCGGTCGAGATCGCCAGCCATCTCCGCCGTGAAGTGGACAACAAGGCCCTCACGATCGCCGCGGGACGGACCTTGGCGCCCAACGTCTTCGATGTCCTCCTTAGCGGCGGCGATTTCGAGCGGGCCCAGGAATGGGGCACACCGCTCGCGGAGGAGCTGTGCGACGTCGTCATCAACCACGTCCGCAGTCAGGGCTACACCCTCCAAGGACCGGTGCGCATCAGCTTCCGCCGCGACGAAGACCGCCGTGCCGGCGATTTCGAAATCAAGTCCCGGACCGAGAAGGCGGGCGGCGCCCCGGCGCAGCAGCCGGGAAACCGGGCTGCCATGCCGGCAGCCCCCACCCGCCAGCCCAGCCGGCTCCAGCCGGTCCTGGACATTGACGGCCAGCGTTATTCGCTCAACGCACCCTCGGTTGTGTTGGGCCGCTCCTCCGAAGCGGACATCCTGATCGACGACACGGGGGTGTCCCGCCGCCACCTGGAAATCCGGAGCGACCAGGGCACTGCACAGGCCATCGATCTGGGTTCGACGAACGGAAGCTACGTGAACGGCCATAAGGTTGTGGGCAGTACGGAACTCACCGACGGCGCCACAATCACGATGGGACGGACCAAAATTGTCTTCCGCCTACTGCCCGCCAACCCCGGCGGCCGCCCGTGAGTGAACTGACCATCACCGCCCTGCGCTTCGGTTTCCTGATCCTGCTCTGGGTTCTCATCTTCAGCATTGTCTCGGCGATGCGGCGCGACCTGATGATCGGCCGCAAGGCTGCCGCCGGGGCACCCACCGCTCGCCAGGTGCGCCGGAACCCCGGGCTGGCCGAGCCGGCCCCGGCCCCCGTCAAGCAGCAGGCCCGCCAACTCGTTGTCACCGAGGGTCCGCTGCGGGGCACCACTCTTCCGCTGGCCGCTAGCCCCATCCTGCTCGGCCGGGCACAGGAAGCCACCCTGGTCCTGGAGGACGACTACGCCTCGGGCCGGCACGCACGCCTGTTCCCGCAGGGCAGCCGCTGGTTCATCGAAGACCTCGGTTCCACCAACGGCACGTACCTGGCCGATCAGCAGTTGACCCGGGCCCTCCCGGTGGAACTGGGAGTCCCCGTGAGAATCGGCAAGACGGTCATTGAATTGAGGCCGTAGCCATGGCTGCCCCCGAAACTCCCGCAGCCAGGGCCGAAGGCGAAACAACTACCCCGAAGCGGCCGCTCATCATGCGCTATGCCGCACGTTCCGACGTCGGCCGCGTGCGCTCGAAGAACGACGACTCGGCTTATGTGGGCCGCCACCTCGCCGTCGTCGCGGATGGCATGGGAGGCCACGCCGGCGGTGACGTGGCCTCGGCCGCCACCGTGCTGGACATGCTCCACCTTGACCGGGACGACTACGACGGCGGCGAAGCAGACACCGTCCTGGCCGACGAAATCCAGACCGCAAATTCACTGCTGTCCGAACTGGTCCACATGAACCCGAAACTGGCCGGGATGGGGACCACCGTGACAGCCCTGCTGCTGGCCGGTGGCAAGCTCCACTTTGCGCACATCGGCGACTCGCGCGCTTACCGGCTGCGGAACGGTAAGTACGAACAAGTCAGCGTGGACCACACCTTCGTCCAGCGTCTCATCGACGAGGGCCGGCTGCGTCCCGAGGAAGCCGAAACCCACCCGCATAAAAACGTTTTGATGCGTGTCCTCGGCGACGTCGATGCCAGCCCCGAAYTSGATCTSGAYGTYCTSGACGTCGAACCCGGGGAACGCTGGCTGCTTTGTTCCGACGGACTGAACTACGTCGCCGGGCACGTCGTAGAACGCACCGTCCGGGAGACGAAGGACCTTCGCGAGTGCGCCGAAACCCTCGTTGACCTCACCCTGGAGGCGGGCTCGCCGGACAACGTGACCGTGGTGATGGTGGAGATTGCCGAGCAGACGCCCGAGGACGTCAGTACCGCCGCCGTCGACGTCGTCCCGGCGCCCGCAACGAAACCTGCAGCCGAATCCGGCACTGTCACCGCGACAGTGCCGGTCCCGTCGGCCGTAGCGGCGCCCGATACCGGCACCGAAGACTCCGGCAGTACGTACGCTGGCAAGGCCAACGACGATGCAGCGGGCCGTCCCGTCGACAAGCCTGGCAAGTCCCCACAAGACGCCCCCGACGAGGCCAAGAAGCCCGAAGGCCAGGAACCCAAGCCGCAGGAACCCCAGCTGTCCACCGATCCGCATCTCGGCGAGCATCTGTCCGCCGAAGTTTTGCGCGAAGAACTCTCCACGCGCCCCCATGAGCTCGTCGGCGCTGCAGCGACCGCCGCGGCGTCGGGCTCAATCCCCTCCATTGCCGGACGGACCGTGGCGCGCCGCGCCGCCACCGTGCTGACGCACAAGGCGGACCCGGCCGCGGAAGAAGCCGACGAGTACAAGCCGCCGGCCAACCGCCGGCGCTGGCTTACCATCTCGATCGCTGCGGCAATCGTTGCCGTCCTCGGCATCGGCCTCTGGCTGGGCTACGCCTGGACCCAGACCAGGTACTACATCGGCGAACAGGACCAGAAGGTTGCCATTTTCAACGGAGTCTCGCAGCGTCTTGGCCCCATTCCGCTTTCCACCCTCGAAACGGTGACTGATATCCGCATGTCCGACCTGCCAGAGTTTTCGCAGCAGCGGGTGCGCCAGACGGTTCCCGCGCGGGACCTCTACGACGCCCAGCGGATCGTGAAAAACCTGGAGCGCACCGGCACGACGGCGCCCGCCGACGAATGCCTGACGCCGTCGCCCTCGCCCTCGCCCTCACCGAGCGGTAGCGCCGGCGCCAAGGCGCCCGCCCCGACGACTGCCGCCCCGTCCGGATCGGCCGCACCCTCCGCGTCCGCGTCGCCGTCCCCCACTAACTGTGAGGGGGGCAAATGACACCGATAGATCCCGTACCCAAGCCGCGCCGCAATGTCGAGCTGGTCCTCCTGATCCTGGCCCTCGCGGTGGGCATCGGAGCGCAGGCGCTTGTCGGCGTCGACCGGCAAAAGGCATTCGACACCGACTTCTGGTTCCAGTCCGGCCTGCTGGCAGCAGCCGCACTGGCCTTCCATGTGGTGCTGCGGATTCGCGCTAAATATGCCGACCCGGTAATACTTCCGCTGGTGGTCGGCCTGAACGGCCTCGGCCTGGCCATGATCCACCGTCTGGACCGCGTCGGGGAGGACACGGGCAATAACCAGCTGCGCTGGACGCTCGTCGCCATGGCGGTATCCATCGCGGTGATCTGGTTCCTGAAGGACCACCGGATCCTCCGCCGCTTTACCTACATTTCGCTCGCGGCCAGCGCGGTGCTGCTGATCCTGCCGCTGGTTCCGGGAGTCTCGGCGGGCGAGGTCCTGGGTGCCAGCGTCTGGATCAAGCTCGGCTCCATGACTTTCCAGCCCGGTGAGCTCGCCAAGGTCACCCTCGCCATCTTCTTTGCCGGCTATCTCTCCTCCAACCGCGATCTGATCCTGCTCGCAGGCCGCAAGATCGGGCCAGTACAGTTTCCCCGGTTCAAGGACCTCGGCCCCATGATCGCCGCCTGGCTGGTGAGCATCGGCGTGCTGGTCTTCCAGCGTGACCTTGGAACGTCCATCCTGTTCTTCGGCCTCTTCCTCGTGATGATCTACGTCGCCACCAGCCGGATCAGCTGGGTGATCATCGGCGTCGTCCTGATGGTCGCCGGCGGCTTCGCGGCCTCCAAAGTCTTCTCGCACGTGGCACTTCGGATCGACGGCTGGATCAATGCCTTCACGCCCGAGGTCTACGGCCGGGAATTCGGTGGCAGCCGGCAGATCGTCGAGGGCCTCTTCGGCATGGCCAACGGCGGCCTCGTCGGCACCGGCCTGGGCCAGGGCCGCCCCAACCTTGTCCCCTTCGCCAACAGCGACATGATTGTGGCCTCCTTCGGCGAAGAGCTGGGCCTGATCGGCATTTTCGCGATCGTGCTGATGTACCTGTTGCTGTTTACCCGGGGCTTCCGGGCGGCGCTCGGCACCCGCGACGCATTTGGGAAGCTGCTCGCCACCGGGCTGTCCTTCGCCGTCGCGCTGCAGTGCTTCGTCGTGATCGGCGGCGTCACGCGCCTGATCCCGTTGACCGGACTGACGACGCCGTTCCTCGCCGCCGGCGGGTCCTCCCTGCTGGCGAACTGGATCATCGTCGGCCTGCTGCTGATGATCTCGCACACGGCCCGCGGGCCGGTAGACACCACCCCGCTGCCGCCGGGCCAGGACCCCGAAGCGCAAGAGACGCCCCCCCTCCTGCCGCCGAAGCCGGCCACCGCACCGGCACGCAGCGGCGCCAGTACTGATGCTCCCACCGAGGCGGTGAAACGCCTGTGAACCAGGCAATTCGTAATTCCTGGATCGCCGCGATCGCCATGTTCGCGCTGATCTTCGGCGCGCTCAGCTATGTCC
>NZ_JBFRFD010000010.1:0-19228 GCF_052114645.1 Arthrobacter sp. 2YAF22_2 | reverse complement strand
GCATCCTGGTGTCGCCGTGCAACAGCCCGGTGAACCACCCGCCGGTGACGGTCGGATCGGCGGCCGCAGCGCCCGGGCTGTCCGCTGGGCCGCGGCCGCCCAACTGGCCTTCGGCGTCGAGCCACAACTGGGTGGGGGCGGCCACGGAACAGTGCTGACGGTGAAGCGCGGGCTGAACAGTCATGCGCCCCAGCCTATGTCGCACCGGAGCCCCGGCCTAGGACCGGCCCGCGGGACCCCAAGCCCGTTTCAGGCCTGCGGGGCGTCGTCCATCGGGAAGGCCACTGCCTCACCCACCACCCGCAGCGTCAGTTCGGTGCCGGGCCGGGCAATGGACGCATTCCAGTGCCGGATGGTGATGATCTCGCCCCCGCCGGGGTAGCGGTGGTCGGCCACGGCCCCCTCGGCGAGGACCGGAGGCACCGGAAGCTGGAGCCGTACGGTGGTTTCGGGACCGAAGTAGTCCGTGTCCACCACGGTCCCGCGGATGGGCCCGTCTTCGGCGATCCGGATCTGCTCGGGGCGGAGCATGAGCTGCACCCGGCCCTGGGCCGGCGGCCGGCGTACCGGAATGCCGCCCAGCGAGCAGGTGGCCAGCGACCCCTCCATCCAGGCGTCGAGGATGACCGCGTCGCCCAGGAACTCGGCCGTGGCACGGTCCGCGGGGCGGGTGTAGACCACGAACGGGTTGCCGATCTGCGCGAGTTTGCCGCCCCGCATCACCGCTACCTGGTCCGCGAAGGAGAGTGCCTCGGCCTGGTCGTGGGTGACCAGGATGGTGGTTACTCCGGCGTCGTGAAGGACCTTGCCGACGGTGCGCCGGGTGGCGACCCGCAGACCGGCGTCGAGCGCGGAGAACGGCTCGTCCAGCAGCATGAGCTCCGGCTCCCGGGCCAGGGCGCGGGCCAGCGCGACACGCTGCTGCTGGCCGCCGGAGAGCTGGTGCGGGCGCCGCTTGGCCATCGCCGGGTCCAGCGCGACCATTTCCAGCAGCTCGGCCACCCGGGCCTTGACGCCGCGGTGGCCGCCGGGGAGCTTGCCGGCGTCCAGACCGAAGGCAATGTTCTGGCCGACCGTCAGGTGCGGGAAGAGGGCGCCGTCCTGCGCCACGTAGCCCACGTGCCGCTTGTGCGCAGGGACCCAGACGCCGTCGCCGGCCACCTTGGTCCCGTTGAGGGAGATGCTGCCGGTCTCGGGGTGTTCGAAGCCGGCGATCAGCCGCAGCAGGGTGGTCTTGCCCGAGCCGGAGGGGCCCACGATCGCCGTCGTTCCGCCCTTGGCGACGGAGAGGTTGACGCCCTTGAGAACCGCCTGCGAACCGAAGTTCTTGGTGACGGCGTCGATTTCCAGGTGGCTGTTGGTGCTGGGGGCCACGGAGGCTGCGACCCGGGGTTCGGGAAGCCTGGAGGGGTGTTGTTCGGTCACTGTCCCGCTGCTTTCTTGGACTGCTGGAAGAGAAGGTAGGTCATCGGCGCCGAGATCAGGATCATCAACAGGGCGTAGGGCGCGGCGCCGGCATAGTCGATTTCGCTGCTCTTGCTCCAGAACTCCGTGGCCAGCGTCCGGGTCCCGTTGGGCGAGAGCAGCAGGGTGGCCGTCAGCTCGTTGACGATCGCGAGGAACACCAGTGCCGCACCGCCGGCCGCGGCCGGGGCCGTGAGGCGCAAGGTGACGCGGATGAATGCCAGCAGCGGGGGTTTGCCGAGGGCCTGCGCGGCCTCGTCGAGTTCCTTGGGGGCCTGCGAGAGCCCGGACCGGATGTTCACCAGCGCGCGCGGCAGGAACAGCAGCACGTAGGCGGCGACCAGCAGTCCGGTGGTCTGGTAGAGCGTCGGCGCCATCCGGATGCTGACGGTCACGAAGGCGAGGCYGACCACGATCCCCGGCATGGAGCTCGTGATGTAGTTGGAGAGCTCCAGGCCCTTGCTGAACCAGCTGGGACGCCGCACGGCCAGGTACGCCATCGGAAAGGCGACCACCGTGGTGACGGCGGCCCCGGCCAGCCCGTAACCGAGGGTCTGCAGCAGGGCGGGCAGGAACTCGTCCGCCGTCCAGATCTCCGGTCCGCCGGCGAAGATCCAGCGCAGCACGAAGGTCAGCGGCAGCCCGAACGCGAGCGCGGTGAGGGCCAGCAGGGAGAGTTGCGCGGGCAGCTGGTAGGCGTGCAGCGGCAGCCGCAGCGCGCGGGCCTGGGCCCCGGAACCGACCCGGGCGTACCGGGCGCTGCCCCTGCCGCGGACCTCCACCACTAGCAGGATCAGGCAGAAGAAGACCAGCACGCTGGCCAGCATGTTTCCGGCCGTCCCGTTGAAGGTGGACTGGAACTGGACCATGATCGCGGTGGTGAACGTGTCGAAGCGGATCATCGCGAAGGCGCCGTACTCGGCCAGCAGGTGCAGCGAGACCAGGAGCGCGCCGCCGGTCATCGCGATCCGCAGCTGCGGGAGCACCACCCGGAAGAACGCGCGCCATGCCCCAAGCCCCAGCGAGGCGGCGGACTGCTCGATCGCCGGATCCAGCCGGCTGAGTGTGGCGGCCGCCGGGATGTAGACCAACGGGAAGTACGACAGGGTGGCGATCAGCACACCGGACCAGAGCCCGCCCATGGAGGGCACTGCAGAAACCCAGGCATAGCTGTTGACGAAGGCCGGGATCGCCAGGGGCGCGGCGAGCAGCACGGCCCACCACTTGTGTCCCTTGAGGTTGGTGCGTTCCACCAGCCAGGCGCCGCCCACGCCCAGGACCAGGCAAAGCGGAACGGTGATGACCATGAGCAGCACGGTGTTGAGCAGGAGTTCACCCACCCGGGCACGGAAGATCAGGCTGACAGCGGTGTCCCAGCCGGTCGCGACCGTCATGAACGCAACATAGCCGAGTGGGATCAGCGAGAAGAGGGCGATCAGGACCGCCAGGATGGCGACCACGGAGACGCCGAAAGGCGGGCGGGGGCGCGTGCCCCGGCCCGCCGTCGTCGTGCTTCCGGTAGTTCCGGCCGCCGCCAGCGTTTTTGTCACCGGTTTAGAGCAGTCCCGCCTGGGTCATCATTTCGGTGACCTTGGCGGAGTTGAGCTTGGCCGGGTCGACCTTCGGGGCCTGCAGGTCCGTCAGCGGAACCAGCTTGTCATTGGACGGCACGCTGGAGCCGATGGCGTACTCGAAGGACGTGCCCTTCTGCAGCACCTCCTGGCCCTTCTTGCCGGTGATGAACTTGAGGAAGGCCTGGGCCGCGGCCGCGTTCTTCGAGGACTTGAGCACGCCGCCGCCGGAAACGGACACGAACGCGCCGGGATCCTGGTTCTTGAAGTAGTACGGCGTGACGTTCTTGGAGTTTTCGCCGGTCTTGGCCTGGTCGCCGTAGTAGTAGTAATGGTAGATCAGGGCGGCGTCGACCTCGCCGGCGTTGACGGCCTTCATGGCCGCGCTGTTGCCCTTGTAGGCCGTGGAGTTGTCCTTCATGCCCTTGAGCCAGTCCTTGGTGGCGGCTTCGCCCTTGAGTTCCAGCAGCGCCGAGACGATCGCCTGGAAGTCGGCGCCCGACGGCGACGCGGCCCACTTGCCCTTCCACTCGGGCTTGGCCAGGTCCAGCATCGACTTGGGCAGCTTGTCGGCGCTGATCTTGTTCTTGTCATAGACCAGGACCGTGGAGCGGGCCGCGATGCCGGTCCACTTGTTGGTGGACGGGCGGAAGTCGGCGGGAACCTGGTCCACCGTGGCCTTGTCCACGTCCGCGAACAGGCCGGCGTTTTCCACCTGGGCCATGGCGGGGGAGTTCTCGGTTAGGAACACGTCTGCCGGCGAGGCGGCGCCTTCCTGGATGATCTGGTTGGACATTTCGGTGTCCGAGCCCTGCCGGACGGTGACCTTGACGCCGGTCTCGGCGGTGAAGGCGTCCACCCATTCCTTGGTCAGGGTGTCGTGCTGGGCGTTGTATACCGTGATCGCGCCGGACGGTTTGCCGTCGGCCGCGGTGCTGCCGGAGGTCGAGGCGCCCGAGCCGCAGGCGGCGAGGCCGAGCGCGGCGGTGGCTGCAAGGGCGATGCCCGCCAGCGCATTGGTGCGGATCTTCATGAGGCTACTTTCTGCAAGGAAAAGGTCGTAGGTGCCTAACCTCCGTGAGCGGGAAGTTAGGGTGTGCTCACTACGAAAAACTGTAGGTTAGCCAAACCTAAGCAACCAAGCCGAGAGCGCCTTAAGTGAGGAGGATCACACGAATTAGGTAACCATTGCGTGACTTAATTGCCCGCCGGGGGTTCGGTGGCAGTACCCGGTGCAGGCTCCGCGGCGGTTTCCGTGCCGGTGTCCGCGGTGGTGTCGGTCTCGGCTTCTGCGCTGGTCTCCTCCGGGGCCGGGCGGGGTTTTCCGACGACGGGGAGCTTCCCGGCGATGGACGCCGCGGCCTCGAGCCCCATCCAGGCCTGCAGCTGGGTGGACAGTTCGACGGCGGCTCCAGCCGGGTAGCTGCGGCGCGCCGGCAGCTCGGGACGGGCCGAGAAGACCAGCCGGGTGCCCCTGCGTGCCAGCGGTTCCTGCGCCCCGACCACCCGGCGACCCTCCCAGAAGGCCTCCGCCGTGTCGGTCACCAGCAGGGCGGCGGTGGCCCGGACCTCGGCGGAGAGCCGCTCGTCGACCGCGGCCAGGGCAAGGTAGCGGACCAGGATCCCGGTAAAGAGCCCGCCGTCGCCGGTGCCCTCGCAGCGGAGCACCGTGCCCTTGCGTCCCAGCAGCGGCGCCGAGACGGTCAGGTTGGCCGCCACCGCCGCCACGAGCGCCGCCGCGCGGGTCAGGTTCGCCTCGCCGGCCAGCTCCAGCAGGGCACCCAGCACCGGGCCCTGGTTGTAGCTGTAGATGGCGCCCTCCAGTACCAGTTCGCCGCCCGGGGCGATCCGGAGGCCGTCCCGGTACAGGCCCTGTTCCGGGTCGTAGAGCTTCGCGTCGAGCCAGTCGAGCAGGGCCTGGGCTTTGGCGGCTTGCCCGGTCCTGGCGTAATACAGGGCCACCGGGCCCGTGGCCGGGGTGTTCTTGAAATCCCGCTTCTTGCTCCAGAACGTGCCGCCGCCGAGGTCGTCCGTTGACGCCGAGTCGAACTGGAGAGTGAGGCTCTTCAGGACCCGCGCGTTGCGGCGCCGGCCGGAGGTCTTGCGGGTGTCCTCCGCGAGCTTCTCCAACCGCAGGGTGGCCAGGGCAAGCCAGGCCATGTCGTCGTAGTAGTTGTTGACGACGGTCAGGAAGTTCCGCAGCCGGATGCCGGTGACCAGCCGGGAGGCCAGTTTTCCGGCGCTGGGGAGATTGTCGCCGTCGAACCTGGCCGGAGTGTGGCCCCCGGTGCCGAGTTCGCGGCGGCCGGCGTCCACAAGGCAGTCCACATAGTGCGCCTGCCACCAGTAGTGCCACGGCCGGGCCAGGTTCTTGAGCCGGCCGGACGGTCGGGCGATCGCGGCGATGTGGGTGCCGGGCAGGAAGAAGAGCCGCTGCCCGAACAAGCGGGTCACCGAACGCGCGGCCTCGTCGGCGCGGAAAGACCAGTTCGGGACGGGGGAGTGGGCAGCGGCTGCGGTCATGGTGCAAGCCTAGTAGCGACGGCGGTCCCGGCGCGGAATCTAGGGGCCGGGGTGCGCAATGTTTGCATTCCAGTTAACCTGAACTAACTAATGTTCCCCGGTGCCGTGGGCTGTGCAGTCTCACGGCGGGATCGTGGTTCCACATCAAGGAGGATGCATGGACGTCTTGGGTACTGTCGCACTGATCACCGGCGGCGCGTCCGGCCTGGGGGCCGCCACGGCGCGGCGACTGTTCGACGCCGGTGCTTCCGTGGTGCTGGTGGATCTGCCGGCCTCGGCCGGGGAGGACTTCGCCGCCGAACTCAACGCTCGCGGCCACGCGGCTGCCGGGGCCCCGGCGGGCACCGGCAGCCCGGAACCTGCGAACCATGCCGTCTTTGTCCCCGCGGACGTCACCAACGAAGAGCAGGTGCAGGCCGCCGTCGACGCCGCCGCCGCCCTGGGGCCGTTGCGGGTCGTGGTGAACTGTGCGGGCATAGGCACCCCTGGCAAGGTGCTGGGCCGCGAGGGAGTGCTCCCGCTGGCAACGTTCAACCGCGTGATCCAGATCAACCTTGTGGGCACTTTCAACGTCATCCGCCTGGCCGCCGCCGCGATGGCCGCCACCGAACCGGCCGTCACGGAGCTGGGCGGCCCGGAGCGCGGCGTCATCATCAACACAGCCTCCGTAGCGGCCTTCGACGGCCAGATCGGCCAGCCCGCCTATGCTGCCTCCAAGGGGGCCGTCGCCGCCATGACCCTGCCGATCGCCCGGGAACTGGCGCGTTCGCTGATCCGCGTCGTCACGATCGCGCCGGGGATCTTCGAAACCCCCATGATGGCCGGGCTTCCGCAGGAGGCGCAGGACTCGCTGGGGCAGCAGGTGCCGCACCCGTCCCGGCTGGGCCGGCCGGCCGAGTACGCCAACCTCGCCGCCCACATCGTTGACAATGCGATGCTCAACGGGGAGACCATCCGGCTCGACGGCGCCATCCGGATGGGACCGAAGTGACGCTCGTCGTGGACACTCCTGCCTCCATTGACCGGGCCCCTGCCGGACTGCCGACCGCCGATTTCTTTGACTTCGAATCGATGCTCAATGCCGCCGAGCAGGCCAAGCTGGCGGAGCTGCGTGAGTTCCTGGCCCGTGAGGTGGCGCCGTTCGCCACCCAGTGGTGGAATGACGCCGAGTTTCCGGCGTACATCCTGCCCAAGCTGGCGGCGCTGGAGCTTAGCGCCCCGGCCCAGCGCGGCTACAGCAACCTGTTCGCCGGCMTTGTCATCGCCGAGATGACCCGGGTGGACACCTCGCTCGCGACGTTCTTCCTGGTGCACCACGACCTGTTCGTGGAATCCCTGTACGGCTTCGGGTCCGAGGAGCAAAAGGCCCGGCTGCTCTCCGACGCGGCGAACCTGCGGACCACCGGGGCGTTCGCGCTGACCGAGCCGGATCACGGCTCGGACGTCGCGGGCGGCATGGTAACCACCGCGCGCCGGGTCTCCGGCGGGGACGCCGGCGACTACTGGCTGCTCAACGGCGCCAAGCGCTGGATCGGCAACGGGACGTTCTGCGACTACATGCTGGTCTGGGCCCGTGATGAGGCCGACGGCGGAATCCGCGGCTTCATCGTCGACGCCACGCTGCCCGGCGTCACCCGCAGCCGGATCGAAAACAAGATCGCGCTGCGCACGGTGCAGAACGCGGACATCGTGTTCGCCGACGTCCGGGTGCCCGAATCGGACCGCTTCGCCGGGATCAACAGCTTCGAGGACACCAACGAGCTGCTGCGCGGTTCGCGGATCATGGTTGCGTGGCAGGGTGTGGGGCAGCAGCTGGCCGCGTTCGACGTCGCCCGGCAGTACGCCGTTGAACGCCATCAATTCGGGCGGCCGCTGGCCAAGTTCCAGCTGGTCCAGCAACAGCTGGTGACGATGCTCGRCAACGCCGTGGCCAGCATGGGCATGATGGTCCGCATCACACAGCTGCAGGATGAAGGCGCCGCGGACATGCCCCAGGTGGCGCTGGCGAAATCCTATGTGACTGCCCGGATGCGCGAAACCGTGGCAATGGGCCGGTCCCTGCTGGGCGGCAACGGGATCGTGACGGATTACCGGATGGCCAAGATCTTCGCCGACGCCGAGGCGATCTACACCTACGAGGGCTCGTACGAGATCAACACCCTGATTGTGGGCCGCGCCGTGACCGGCGTGTCCGCGATCGTCTAGCCCTCGGACCCCGGCAGGGGGTTGGGCTGCTTCTCGCCGGCCTCGATCCGGTAGTCCAGGCTGTTGTTCTTCACCGGCATGGGGCAGGTGCCGTAAGGGGTGAAGGCGCTGGGGTAGTTAATGGCCCGGTTAAAGTCCAGGACCACGGTCCTGTTTCCCCTGGAATCGATGCGGGGCCTGGCGGTGGTGACCTTGCGCCATTCGTCGGTCGAGTCCCCGTTGGTCTCGTCGTGGAAGGTCACGGTCAGGGCGCCGAGTTTCTCCTCCTCGGCCTGCAGGCGGCTCTCATGTTCCTGGCCGGGCAACCGGAAGACGAGCTCGCCGACGGAACGGTGCACCCCGTCCACCAGCGGGTTGGCGGTGCCGATGGGGACGTCCACGGGCTCGGGGTAGGGCGTGAACCGCGCCTCGAGAACGAGGTCCGGCCGGTAGCCGAAGGTGGGCACGCCGTCGAACCCGGTGAACACGGGCGACACCGAGTCCCGGGTGCGGAGCGCGTACCGGTCTGCCCGCATCGCGAGTTCCACCACGGCCTGCCGGCCATCGTCACCGCCGTACTGGACCCACAGCAGGGACTCCTCGTCGGCCAGGGCCGCGCTGATGGTCCCGTCGACCGGTTCGCCGGTCTCGACGAGTGTCAGGCCGTCGGCCGCGTCGGCGGTGAGGAACGCCGTCGTGCCGTCCGTGGACCACAGGCCGGGGACGAGGTCGACGGCGGCCGGCCGCTCCGCCAGCCACTGGAACGATGTCAGCGTGAGCCAGCCGTAGGGGCTGGCGAGGGCCGCGTTGCGATTTTTCCGGAAGCGCTGCCAGCGGGCGAGCTGCGGGTCGGGCTGCTGCGTGCTCATGGGGTCCTCTCAGGCGGTGAGTTGCTGCCCAAGATACAACCGAAGACCGGTGCGGCGAATTCCTCCCCAAGTAACTCGCAATTGTTGCCGCTTTGCGCGCTCAAAACGTCAACAACTGCCGGTCAGTTGGGGGCGGGCGTCGTTGACAGGGCGGCGGCCACGAGCTGCGCCGCTGTAGTACGGGCGGCGGCGGCCGCGGCGGGGTCGGCGTCGAGGACGCCGCTGGCCAGGCCGCCGTCGAGGACCAGGCTCAGGCTGCGGGCCAGTCGGTCCGGCTCCTGAACTCCGGCCTGCTCTGCCAAGTCCCGGATCCAGGCCAGAATGTGCTGTTTGTGGGCGACCGTCCGCTCGTGCACCCGGGTGCCGGAGGCTGATTCGGCGGCCGCGTTGATGAATGCACAGCCGCGGTAGCCGTCGCGGCGGCAGGCCGTGGACAGGGCGTCGAAGAGTCCGACCAGTTGATCCGCGGGGTCCGGCCCGGCGGCGTCGGCGGCGGCGTGCAACTGCCCGGACCAGACCTCATCCACCCGCTCGAGATAGGCCAAAATCAGGTCATCCTTGGCCGGAAAATACTTGTAGAACGTGGCCTTCGCGACCCCGGACTCGGCGATGATGGTGTCGATGCCGGCCGCCCGCAGGCCTTGGGCATAGAAGAGCCGGAAGGCCGTGGCCAGGATCTTGTCCTTTGCCTGTCCTGCCGGGGTCCGGGCAGCGCGCTGCCCTGCGGCGGTAGGCGCGGTGGCTGCTGTCGGCGTCATGCCTTCATGGTACACAGACCAGTCTGTCTGCGACCTCCGCTTGGACCTTGCTGTAGACAGACCTGTCTGATAGCGTCTCGGCAAGAGCAGACAAGCCTGTCTACCCGTTGTTCCCGAATCCTTCTCGAAAGAGGTCTCCGTGAAAATTGCAGTATTTGGCACCGGCACCGTCGGACCCGCCGTCGCCGGCGCGCTGGCGAAGCTCGGCCACGACGTCGTCATCGGAACCCGCGATCCCCAGGCCTCGCTGGCCCGGACCGAGGCCGGCCCGATGGGCGGCGTCCCGTTTGCCCGGTGGCATGCGGAACACAGCGATACCGTGGTGACGACCTTCGCCGAGGCAGCTGCGGACAGCGACATCGTTTTCAACGCCACCAACGGCACCGGATCACTGGACGCGCTCACCGCCGCGGGCGCCGTCAACCTGGCCGGCAAGGTCATTGTGGACATCGCGAACCCGCTCGATTTCTCCCAGGGCTTCCCGCCGTCCCTGAACCCGGTGAACACCGACAGCCTCGGCGAACAGCTCCAGCGGGCTTTTCCGGACGCGCGGGTGGTCAAGACCCTCAACACGATGAACGCCAGTGTCATGGTGGACCCGGCAAGCGTGGCCGGCGGCGACCACTCGGTGTTTGTCGCCGGCAACGACGCGGAGGCCAAAACGGTGGTAGCCGGACTGCTGGCGGAGCTCGGCCACCGCGACATCATCGATTTGGGCGACATCACTGCGGCCCGCGGAACAGAGATGCTCCTGCCGGTCTGGCTGCGGCTCATGGGCACCTTCGGCAATGCGGACTTCAACTTCAAGATCGCGCGGTAGGCGCCCCGGCGCTCCTGCCGCCGGCAAATCCGGCAGGCGGGGCGGCTCCGGTAGCCCGGGCGGCTTAGATAACGCCCGGGTAGCTGGAGAGGATGTAGTCAGCGGCCGCGGGCCCCTTCATGCGGAGCGGCGTGCGTCCGGGGCGGATCCTTTTCTGCTTCATGGCCACCCAGAAGTCGTCTTCGGGCCGGGGCGCTGTCTGGGACAGGAAACACCAACTCGTGTAGATCCCGTAAAGGCAATCCCGTCCGAGGACGGCGCCCGGTGCGGCGTCGTGCGCGGTGGCTTCCTGAAGGAACTGGTCGTACTGCGAATATGCCATGACTGGCTCGTTTCCGCTGGGTGCATTTTGTGCCGCCGAGGGCTACAGCAGCTGATGCTTGGAGGCCATGCACGGGGCGTTAGCAGGGTCTCGGAGGCGGCGATTTCCGCCGATCCGAGGATGGTGCTGGATATCTCTCTACAACGTAGACGTTACGCGTAGACTACATGATAAGCAAGCGTGCTAATTTGCCGTCCGCCGGGCGGCTTGAAGGTTCGCCCGCTACCCGATCGGAGCCTCATGCCACCCGCAGAACTGCCGGAGGTTCACCCGGCGACCGCCTCAAAACCGCGGCTCAGCCGGGAGGTGGTGCTCGCCGCCGCGCTGGCCCTGATTGACGCCGAAGGGCTGGACGCACTCACCATGCGGCGCCTCGGGCAAGAGCTCGGCCGGGACCCGATGGGGCTGTATCGCTATACGGCAAACCGGGCGGCGGTGTTGGACGGCGTCTCGGAACTCGTCCTGAACGAACTCGCCATCTTCCCCGACGACCCGGACTGGCAGGCCCAGCTCCGGCGCATCGCCCACGACCTGCGCGAACTGGCGCTCCGGCACCCGAACGTTGTGCCACTGCTGGTAACCCGCCCGCTCTCGACGCCGCTGGGCCTGCGCCCGCTGGGGACGCTGCGGCCCCTGGAACAGATTCTGTCCCTGTTGATTGATGCCGGGTTCGCCCCGGCCGACGCACTTCACGTTTACCGCGCCTACTACGGCTATCTGTACGGGCACATCCTCAACGAATTGCAGGAGTTCATCGTCGATCCGGAGGAGAATGAAGCCCTGCTCCGGTTGGGCCTGCACCGGTTGCCGCCCAAGGAATTTCCCCGGCTCCGGGCCTTGGCCCCCGTCCTGGTCGACTACGACGGCATGGCCGAACTGGACGAAGGCATCACCATCCTGCTCAGCGGACTCGCCGCGCGCCTGTCCTCGCGGGCCTAACACTCCATCTCGCCGGAAGGCTTCCAGCATGTTCCTCCTCTTTGGCTTCAAGACCGTCCTGAGCGATAGGCCCGGACGGCTCGCCACCTGCCAGTACTGCGGGCAGTTCGTCCACCATCAACTCCAAGAGCGGGCCACGAAGTTCACGGTTTTCTTCATCCCGGTCTTCACCACGGCCAGGAGCTACCGGATTACCTGCTCGAACTGCGGCCGGACTTCGGCGATCAGGGCGCGGCAGAAAAACGCCCTGGCCTGGTGAACGGGGTAGCCGTCCAGGGGGCGGACACTTCTTCGCGGCGGTTCCCGCTTTCCCGCGAGCCGGGTAACATCCGAGGGGTACAAGTAACCCGGCTCACAGTATCCAGCGCAGTGTACGAGCCAAGTCGAACCCTCGAAAGATAGTTTCCATGGCTGACACTGCATTGACTTCCGGCGCGGATCTCGCCTCGGAACTGCGCGCCGATGTCCGCCGGGTGTCCACCCTCCTCGGCGAATCCCTGGTCCGTCAGCACGGCCCCGAACTCCTGGCCCTCGTTGAGCAGGTGCGCCTGCTGACGAAGGAATCCAAGGAGGCCGCCCGCGGCGGTGCCGATGCCACCGGGCCGTGGAGCTCGTACGACGTCGTCGCCCAGGTCCGCGAACTCCTCGGCTCACTGCCGCTAGAGCAGGCGACCGACCTGGTCCGGGCGTTCGCGTTCTACTTCCACTTGGCCAACGCCGCCGAGCAGGTGCACCGGGTCCGCGGCCTGCGGAACCGGCCGGAAAAGGATGGCTGGCTCGCCAAGGCGGTCGAGGAAATCGCGGAACAGGCCGGTCCCGCCGTGCTCCAGGAGGTGGTGGACGAACTCGACGTCCGGCCGGTCTTCACCGCGCACCCTACCGAAGCTTCCCGCCGGTCGGTCCTGGACAAGATCCGCAGGCTCTCCGACGTGTTGGCCGAGGCCACCAAGGAGGGCACCTCGGCACGCCGCCGCCAGGACCGCCAGCTGGCCGAGGTGATCGACCAGATGTGGCAGACGGACGAGCTCCGTCAGGTCCGGCCCAGCCCCGTAGACGAGGCCCGGAACGCGATCTATTACCTCACCGGCATCCTCACCGACGCCATGCCGGAAATGCTCTCGGACCTGTCAGATCTTGTCGGCGAGCACGGTGCCACCCTCCCGGTCGCCAAGGCACCGATCCGCTTTGGCTCCTGGATCGGCGGGGACCGGGACGGCAACCCCAACGTCACCGCCGCCGCCACCCGGGAGATCCTACAGATCCAGAACCAGCACGCCATCCGAATCAGCATCGGCCTGATCGACGGGCTGATTTCCATCCTGTCCAATTCGACGGCGCTGGCGGCAGCGGACCAGGCCCTGCTGGACTCGATCGACGTCGACCTGCGAAACCTGCCCGGGCTGGACCGCCGGGTCCTGGAACTGAACGCGCAGGAACCGTACCGGCTCAAGCTCACCTGCATCAAGGCCAAGCTGCTCAATACCGGCCGCCGGGTGGCCGCCGGGTCCGCCCACGAGCCGGGCCGCGATTATGCCGCCACCGCGGAACTGCTCGGCGAACTGGGCCTGCTGGAAGCTTCGCTGCGCCGCCACGAGGCCGGGCTCGCCGCCGACGGCGCATTGGCCCGGGCGCGCCGGGCAATCGCCTCCTTCGGGCTGCACCTTGCCACGCTGGACATCCGCGAACACGCAGACCGCCACCACGACGCCGTCGGGCAATTGATGGACCGTCTGGGCGGACCGGGCGTGCGGTACGCCGAACTGAGCCGCGCCGAGCGGCTGGAGGTGCTGGGCTGGGAGCTTGCGTCCCGCCGGCCGCTCTCGGGCCACCCGATTAAGCTCGACGGCGACKCSGACRGCACCTACGACGTCTTCCGCGAGATCCGCCGGGCGCTGCGCAGCTACGGCCCGGACGTGATCGAGACGTACATCGTCTCCATGACGCGCGGCGCGGACGATGTGCTGGCCGCCGCCGTGCTGGCCCGCGAGGCCGGGCTGCTGAACCTCTTCGGGGCGGCACCCTATGCCAGGATCGGCTTCGCCCCGCTGCTGGAGACCGTCGAGGAGCTGCGCGCCTCGGCGGAAATCGTGGATGCTCTGCTGTCGGATTCGTCCTACCGCGAGCTGGTCCGGCTGCGCGGCGACGTGCAGGAAATCATGCTCGGCTACTCCGACTCCAACAAGGAATCCGGGGTGATGACGAGCCAGTGGGAGATCTACAAGACCCAGCGCAAACTGCGCGACGTCGCCGCTCGGCACGGTGTCAGGCTGCGGCTCTTCCACGGCCGCGGCGGCTCCGTGGGCCGCGGCGGSGGKCCGACCTACGACGCGATCATGGCCCAGCCCAATGGGGTGCTTGAAGGCGAGATCAAGTTCACCGAGCAGGGCGAGGTCATCTCGGACAAGTACTCGCTGCCCGAGCTGGCCCGCGAGAACCTCGAACTCTCGCTCGCGGCGGTGCTCCAGGGCTCGGCGCTGCACCGCACCCCGCGCACTTCCGAGGACCAGCGGGTGCGGTACGACCACGTCATGGAGACGCTTTCGGACGCTGCGTTCGCCCGGTACCGGACCCTGATCGAGGACCCGGACCTGCCCGCCTACTTCATGGCGTCCACCCCGGTGGAACAGCTGGCGTCGCTGAATATCGGCTCGCGGCCCTCCAAGCGCCCGGATTCCGGGGCAGGGCTCGAGGGACTGCGGGCCATCCCGTGGGTATTCGGCTGGACCCAGTCGCGGCAGATCGTGCCGGGCTGGTTCGGCGTCGGCTCCGGGCTCAAGGCAGCCCGCGAGGCCGGTCACGCCGAGCAGCTTAAGGAGATGATGGCGGGCTGGCATTTCTTCCGTTCCGTGCTTTCCAACGTCGAAATGACGCTGGCCAAGACCGACATGGACATTGCCGGCTACTACGTCTCCACCCTGGTCCCGGCCGAGCTGCACCACCTGTTCCACACCATTCGGGCCGAGTTCGCGCTGACCGTGGCCGAAGTCCAGAACCTTACAGGCGAGGACCTGCTGCTCGACGCGCAGCCGACGCTCAAGCGCTCGCTGGAGATCCGCGACCAGTACCTCGATCCGATCAGCTACCTGCAGGTGGAGCTGCTGCGTCGCGTCCGGGCGGAGGCCGCCGCCGGGGAGGGCATGCCCAGCGCAGGGATCGACGAACGGCTCCAGCGCGCCATGCTGATCACCGTCAACGGCGTCGCCGCCGGGTTGCGCAACACCGGCTAACCGGACGCTCCCGCACGTCTCGCAAGGTTTTTCCGGACGCTCCCGCACGTCTCGCAMGGTTTTTCCGGACGCTCCCGCACGTCCTGCGGGAGGGTCTGCTCGAATCCGGCAGGATCTGCGGGAGGGTCGGAGCCCCGGCTAGGCTTGAACCCATGCCGTCCTTCCAGACCAGACTCAAGATCACCGGGCTGAAGCCGGGCAACCCGCCGGAAGCCGTGATGGCCGCCGCTGTCGAGGCCCTTGAGTCGCGGCACCATGTGGAGTCCAACCAGCTGGAACTCGCCGGCGGCGTGCCGCAGCTGAACCTGCGTTTCCTGGTGGACGCCACCGCCTATTCTGCCGAGAACAGCCAGGCCCTGACGTCGGCCGCCATGATGCGCGACGCCGTCGAACGCGTTGCGGTGACCGGGAACCTGATAGTGCTGCGCCGCAACCGGGGCCGCTGGGCGCCGATCTAGAAGTCCAGTTCCTTGTCCGGGTCTTCCACCGGGGAGGGGCTGCCGCGGCGGCGGGTAACGATCACGCCGACGACGGCACCGATCGCCAGGCCGGCGCCGACACCGATCAGGGAACTGGCCCAAAAGGGCAGCCGGGTGGTCGAACCGGTGACGTACCCCAGGCCCACCGACCAGACCGCCCAGAGTGCGCCGCCCAGAGCCGCACAGAAGCTGAAGCCGCGGGTGGACACGTTGGCGATGCCGGCCGCGGCCGTGGCGGCCAGCCGGCCGCCGGGGATAAAACGGATGCCGATGATGGCGCCGTAAGTCGAAGATCGGCCCGCCTTGGCGATGGCCCGATGCACCCCGCTGTGAAACTGCCGGCCCCAGCTCCACCGGTCCAGCACATGGCTGAGGCGCCGCTTGAACAGCTGGAAGACCACGAGGTCGCCGAGCCAGGAGGCCAGGGCGGCGATCAGGACCACCAAGAACACATTGGCGCGGCCCTCGGCGGACAAGGCGCCGGCGGTGATGACCAGCATTTCGGAGGGGACCGGCGGAAAGATGGCGTCGGCGAAGACCGCGGGGCCGATCCAGAAGTAGATCGCGGATCCCCAGGCGTCCACATTGGCCAGGTCCATGGCCACAAGTTACCCCATCAGCGGGGCCGCGGCTGAGCACCCTGGCCAACGCCGGCTGCGCCGCGGCTAAGCACCCTGGCCAACGCCGGCTGCGCCGCGGCGCGCTGGGGGTACCGGTGCGGCTGGTACGGCTAGCGGGCTTCGGAAAGCTCGAGCCGGCTGCGGTACTCCACCGGGCTGCCCGAGATGGGGTCCACGAAGCGGATGCCGCGGGCCAGGAGCTGGAGCGGCTTGGCGTAGTCGTCCGGCGCCTTGTCCAGCAGCTCGGGATAAAACGCGTCGTTCACAATCCCGAGGCCCAGCGACGCCATGTGCACGCGGAGCTGGTGGGTCTTCCCGGAATGGGGCTCCAACCGGTACAGAGCGCGGCGCGGCGCGGCGCCGTCGGCCGCTGCACCGCTGGCGGGCCCGGCGTCGGACGTCCCGGCGAAGGTGCGGAGCCGCTCGATCCTGGTCTCGGCGTTGGGTTCGCCCTCGATGACCTCGGCGAGCAGGTAGCTGCGGGACTTGGTCATCCGGTTCCGCACCACCACGGGGAAGTCGACGGCGGGATGCCCCGGGCCCGGCTCCGCAGCGGACACGCACTCGTATTCCTTCCGGACCAGGCGCTTCTCGAAGAGCACCTGGTACTTCCCGCGGGTCGCCGGGTTGGTCGAGAGCAGCAGGATGCCTGCCGTCATACGGTCCAGGCGGTGCATCGGAATCAGGTCCGGCAGCTCCAGCTGGTTCCTCAGGCGCACCAGGGCCGACTCCTGAATGTAGGTGCCGCCGGGCGTGGTGGGCAGGAAGTGCGGCTTGTCGACGACCAGGAGATGTTCGTCCAGGTGCAGGATGTTCAGCTCTACCGGGATCCGGGTTTCCGGCGGCAACGAGCGGTAGTACCAGATGAAGGTGTGGCGCTCCAGCGGGGTGGTGCGGTCCAACGGAATGCCGGCCTCGCCCACGATCTCGCCGGCGTCGAAGCGGTCCTCGATCCCCTGCGGGTCGATGTGCCCCCAGCGGTGCATCATGTAGTCCATCGCGGTGTCCCAGGGCCCCTCGTCCGGCAGCCGGAGGCGGGTGGCGTTCACGCCGTCGCGCACGGGAAGGGGGGATTGCATCACCGCCCCATTCTACTTTGCCGCCCAGGACACTCACCCAACCCCCGGTTGCCCCGGCCGCGCGCACCCCTGGCCCCGCCCGCCCCGGCCCGACCGCCAGCCCGCGCCCACCTCAGGCCCCGGCCGAGCTGGGCCCGCTTCGACGGTTCCGCGCCCGCTCGACGATTCCAAGCGTCGAGCCAGCACGGAACCGTCGAAACGGCGCCGACAGTATAAAAGTTCTTGACAAATAAAACTGTCGGTGAGCAAACTTGAAGCATGTTGGACATTGCAGTGATTGAGGATCCCGCCGCCGCTGAGGCCTCGCTGGATCCGATCCGGACCCGCATTCTGCGGGAGTTGGCCGAGCCGGGGTCCGCGACGCAGCTCGCCGCGAAGGTGGGCCTGCCGCGGCAACAGGTGAATTACCATCTCAAGTCCCTCGAGCGGCACGGCCTCGTCGAACTCGTGGAGGAGCGGCGCCGCGGCAACGTCACCGAACGCATCCTGCGGGCGACGGCGGCCTCGTACCTGATTTCCCCTTCGGCGCTGGCCTCGGTGGCGCCAGATCCGCACCGTTACTCGGACCGGTTCTCGGCCTTCTGGCTGCTGGCGCTCGCGGGGCGCATGGTCCAGGAGCTGGGCAGGCTCATCGCCGGGGCGGCAGCGGCCCGAAAGACGCTCCCCACCTTCGCCATCGACGGCGAGATCACGTTCCGCTCCGCCGCGGACCGGGCCGCCTTCGCCGCGGAGCTCGGCCTCGCGGTGGCCCGGTTGGTGGACACGTACGACGACGGCGGCCCGGCCGCGGCAGGCGCTCCGGCCGCCGGCTCGCGGGCTCCGGGCACAGGACGCAAACACCGCCTCGTCGTCGCCCTCCACCCGACCCTGAAATCCTCACCCGGAACACCGAACGCCAAGGAGCGCGACCATGACTGACAAGCGGGACTTCGAAATCGTCTACGACACCGAACTGCCCGGGACGCCGGAGCGCGTCTGGGAAGCGGTCACCCGCGGAACCCCGGCCTGGATGTTCCCCACGGACCAGTGGCCGGCCGTCAGGACCGTGGCGGAATACCCTTCGCACCTTGTCTCCCGGATGGACGGTCCCGACGGCTGGTTCAACCAGCTCGAGCACGTGCTGGAACCGCTGGACGGCGGACGGGCGCGGCTGCACTACGTCCACAGCGGCATCTTCACGGACAACTGGGACGAGCAGTACGACGGCGCCAGCAAGCACACCGCCTTCTACCTGCACACCCTGGGCCAGTACCTGGAGCACTTCGATGGCAGGCCCGTGGTCTTCACGGACATCCAGGCGCCGTCCGCGTCCCAGGCCCCGGACGGCTTCGACCGGCTCAAGAAGGCCCTCGGCGTCGACGGATCGGCCCCGGGCGACACGGTGGAGTTGGACGTCGACGGCGTCGGGCACCTGTCCGGCGAAATTGACTACTCCAACGAGCACTTCCTCGGACTGCGGACCGCCGATGCGATGTACCGCTTCTTCGGGCGCAACAACTTCGGGGCGCCGGTGGGCATGACCGTGCACGATTTCAGCGGAAGCGGTGATGCCGGAGCGGCGGCGACGGCTTGGGGCGCATTCCTCGACAAGGTCTACGTGTAGCCGCGGCGCCGTCGTCACGCCTCGCCGTCGCGCCGTTTCGACGGTTCCGTGCGCCCTCGATGTTTCCAAGCATCTACCCGGCATGGAACCGTCGAAACAGGCGGTGATGCAGGGGGAGTGGCGCGGCGCGGGGAGGGTGCGCGGACGGGTCAGGCGATGGCGGCGGCGGGCGGGGGCGCAAGGCTCCGGCGCAGCTGCGGGGCACCGTCCAGCCGGGCTTGGGCCGCGCGCAGGGCCAGGACTGCGGTCTCCAATTGCTCCGGCGGCAGGGTGAAGGGCAGCCGCAGGTAGTGCTCGAAGGCCCCGCCGACGCCGAACCGAGGCCCTGCCGCGAGCCTGATGCCGAAATCGGGGGCGAGTACTGCGAGGGCCGTGCTGACCGGGTCCGGAAGCCGGCACCAGACGGACAGGCCGCCGTCGGGCCGTTCGGGCTCCCAGCCCGGTAGGTGCCCGCGGACCAGCTCCAGCAGGGTGTCCCGGTTTTCGCGCAGTGCGGCGAGCCGGGCGGGAAGGGGCTCTGCCAGGTCGTTGACCAGGTGCACCGCCGCGAGCTGCTCCACTACCGGGCCGCCGAGGTCGAAGGTGGTGCGGGCCGCGGCGAAGCGCTGGATCAACGGCGGGCTGGCCCGGATCCAACCTGTGCGGAGCCCCGCCCAGTGCGACTTGCTGAGCGATCCGATCGACACCACGGCCGGGCTGAACGCGGCCATCGGAGTGGAACGGGCGCCGTCGAGGTTCAGCTCCCGCAGCGTCTCGTCCRCCACCAGCAC
>NZ_JBFRFD010000009.1:0-19970 GCF_052114645.1 Arthrobacter sp. 2YAF22_2 | reverse complement strand
CATTCTGTCGTGTCGGTGCGGCTGGCGCGTCAGGGCAGGGGCCGTCCCGGTCAACCCGGGCCGGTGAACTTTCCCCGCGCAATGCTCTCAGCGGAGTGGGCCGGATTCCCGTCGTAGGGCTCATTGGAAATGTCGAGCACCGGATAGTCGGCCAGGTTGACGCCGCCGGGGATGACAAAGGCTCCCGAGCCCTCCCCCAGGACCCCCAGGCTGACCATCTTGGACAGATCCGCGGATCCCACCCAGACCTCGCGGAAACCGGTGAGCTTCTCCTCGGGAAGGCTGACGACCAGCTGTCGGGTTCCGTCGGGGAGCTTCTCCACGACCGCGCTGCCGCTAGCGGAGTGCCCCGCAAGCGGAGCCAGGGTGGCTTCGGCGACCACCGCCGCTGTTGGCGGGGGTGTTGGCGCTGCCACTGGGGGGACGGCGGGACCAAGGAGTGTCAGCGCCGTCCAGGCCCCGGCGGCGCCAATCGCTACCCCCGCCGCCAGGCCCAGGATCCAGGAAGGCCGGCGCGGACCGCGTTTGCGGATCTGCGGCGGGCGGCGTTGCCGGGCGGGGGTGGCGGGCCGCTTCGGGCCGGGGTTGAGCGGCTTCGGGGCAACATGCTCCTCCGTGCGCGCAGTCCCCGCGTCGGAACGCCCCGCGATGTCGACGCCCGGGCCGAGGAGAGGATCTTCAGCCAGGGCCGGAGAGAGCCCCAGCGTCCGGTGGATTGCGGCCCAATTGTGGCTGCCGGGCGCCTCCAGGGGCACCTGTTCCGGATTGACCGTCGCTGCGAATACGGTGCTCCGCAGCGCGCTGAGCATGGCCCCGCACTCCCCGCAGCTCTCCAGATGGGCCAACTCTTCCTCGGTGGCGGGCCGTTCCCCAAGGGCCAACAGGCCCAAGAGATCATCGTCAAGATGATCCATGTTCCACCTCCAACCGGGACCGCAGCCGCGCAAGACTGCGGCGGATATGGCTCTTGACCGTGCCGAGCGGCAGATTGAGCCGGGACGAGATCTGGTCGTGGGTCAGATCCTCGTAGAACGCCAACCGCATGATGGCCGTCTGGGGGTTTCCCAGACGCTCGAGTTCATCTTCCAGTGTCAGGCGGTCCGCGAGCGCGTCGGCGTCCGGCCGGCCCGTGCTGTCAGCGGGGTGGTCGACCAGGTACAGGGCGGCCTGTTCAACATCCCGTCGGCGGGAGCGGGCGGACAAGGCGTCGAAAATGGCATTCCGGGTGATTCCGATCAGCCACGCCGGCAAGCGTGCCGCTTCGGGGCGGTAACTGGTTCGCGACTTCCAAGCTCGGATGAAGACCTCCTGGGTGACGTCGTCGGCAGCACCATGCTCGCGCAACGCCCTCAGCGCCAGTGTATGGACGAGAGGCCCGAGCATCCGGTAGGCCTCGGCGAGCGCACGCTCCTGCCCGGCGGCGAAGGCATGGTCAATGTCAACGTTCCATTCACGATCGGCAGCCTCCATCGGGTGCTCCTTCGAGCGGGAAATGGGACCCGTGGAACGTCATTATTCCTCGGCGCCGGCAGCCCTGCAATGGTCGAGAGGCTGGGAAGGCAACTGGCGGGGCCGCGATCACCGCGGCCCCGCCAGCCGGTCGGCGCCCACCCGGTGGCAGGGCCCGTTCCTATCAGTCGTCGTGCCCTGACAGCTTCACCACCTGCACGGCGACTCCGAGGTTGTGGTCGGCCAGGCTGCCCCAGGCATACACGATGGTGTTCTTCCCCGCGGTGACCGGAACGTCCGCCGGCCCGATCAGTGCGTCGCTGCTGCCGGCCGCCGCCACCGAGGCGGAAATGGTACCCGCCTTGAGCGTGAGCTTCTCCTGGCCGGGGTTTTCAAGGCCCTCGATCACGGCGGTTCCGCCGGCGAGGACGTCGACGGCGGGTGCCGCGGCGACGTGCCGCACCGTCAGCCTGCCTTGGCCGTCTCCGACCGCGGACGTGTCGTTCTTGAAGAGTGTGGCCGTGGGCTCACCGTCAGCCGTCAGGTGCGCCACGGCTGTGTAGTCCCGGCCCGCTTTCAGATCCACGTCCACGGGCCCGATCACAGGATTGTCAGCACTCGTGGCGTCCGCCCCTGTGATGGCAATCTCGTGATCTCCAGCCTGGACGTCCAAGGGACCGGCCAGGCTTCCCGGCTTAAAATTGTCCAGCGTCAGCTTTCCATCGACCCAGACGTCCACGGTGAGTCCGGGGACGCCGTGTAACACGGAGAGTTTCGCTGTGTCGTGCTCGTGGCGTTGTTCGCTTGCCTGCGCCGGGGCTGCAAAAGCAAGCCCGGCCAACAGGGTTAGTGCTCCGGCGGCTGCAGAAAAAGACTTATGCATCTCGAACTCCTCATTGAGGCCCGGATACGGGCGTTTTTGGCTTACACCCTTACTACCGGCCGGGGGCGCCATCCGGATGCAGTCGAGAACAATAATTTTCCGGCCGCCGCGGCCGGCCCCCGGTCCCCGTGCGACCTAACCCGGGCTGGGTTTTGCGGAGAAAGGTCACGATCGCGTAACGTTGGCGGCTGGCCCTGAGGGCTGGCCCGCATGCAGGGCCCCGGACGCCCCGCCGCGGGGCCCGCCGCGGGCCCGGTCGCCTTGTCGCGCCACCCGCACGAATTCAATATCCCGGAAGGGTCACTTGTTCAAGAAAATTGCCATCACCGCCTCCCTCGGTGCCTTATCCCTGACCGGATGCAGCGCCGCATCCACAGCCGGTACCGCAGCACCGCCCGGAGCAACCGGCCCGACGCCGTCGTCCGCCGCCTCCGGGTCAACCTCCGCCACGCCCACCGCGGGTACCCCGGGCACTGCAGGGACCCCGGGCACCGCAGGGACCCCGGGCACCTCAGCGGCAGCAGCCCCGACCGCTTCCACCGCCGCGCCGGTGGCCGCGCACGCACCGGCCCCGCAAGCATCGACGGCGGCGACCGGGACATCGACGACGGCGGCTCCCGCGGCACCGCCTGCACCTGCGGTACCGGCAGGCGACGGGACCCAGGCCGCCGCCGCCTTTGGCTGGGGCGCCGTGGTGGCGGGCGACGAATTCTCCTATTCAGGCGCGCCGGACATCAGCAAGTGGGCCGCCTTCGACGGCCCGGGTCGAGCCGGCAAGGGCTTTCGCAGCGCCCAGGCATGGTCCGTGTCCAACGGCGTGGCGACGGTCAAGGGCGACGCGGCCGGGATCACGGGCGGCATGTCGGCAAAGTTTGGACAGCAGAAGTACGGACGCTGGGAGACCCGCATGAAGACGAACGCCCGCGACGCCGACTACCACCCGGTGCTGCAGCTGTGGCCGAACAACAACACCTCACCGAACTGCGCCGAGGTCGACTTCGCCGAGGGCAGCTCGGACACCGCTGCCATGAGCTTCTACCTTCACTACGAATGCAGCGGCGGAGACGTCCAGGCCACTGCGGCCACCCCGATCGACACGACACAGTGGCACAACTACGCGGTGGAGTGGGCCCCGGCCGGCATCACCGGCTACATCGACGGGGTAAAGACATTCACCGACTCGAATCCGGCACACCAGCCAACCGTCGGCATGCACCAGACCCTGCAGCTCGACTGGTTCCCCGACGGCACCGGCACCAGCCCGTCGCAGATGGACATCGATTGGGTCCGCGTCTACCAATAGGATGACGGCGTAGGAGGACTGCGTAGGAGGACTGCGTCCGCGCGCCTGCCCGACTGGGCCCTTGTTCGCTGTTCGTGGCCCGGTGCAATGCAATGCTCATGGTGATCGGAAGCAAAGGGATGATCCAGAATGGCAGATGACGGCCCGGAAGTAGAAGAAGTCGACCTGCTCGTGGTCGGCGGCGGCAAGGCGGGAAAGACCCTTGCCATGGACCTGGCCAAGGCCGGCCAGAAGGTCGCGATGATTGAGCGTGCCATGATCGGCGGCACCTGCATCAATGTCGCCTGCATTCCGACCAAGACCCTGATCAACAGCGGGCGGGTGCTGCAGACCATCCGCCGGGCCGCCGAGTTCGGCGTTGCCGGGGCCGATGACGCACAGGTGGACCTCAAGCTGCTGCGTCACCGAAAGGAAGACGTGGTGGAGACGATGGTTAAGGGCCAGCTCTCCTCCTTCACCGGGTCCGGCATGGACTTCATCCTTGGCGAGGCGACGTTCGTGGGTCCCCGGACCGTCGTTGTGGCTCTCAACGACGGCGGCAGCCGGACCCTGCGCGGCACCGACGTCGTCCTCAACCTCGGCACCGAACCGCTCCTGCCGCCCATCGACGGCCTCGCCCAGGCCAAGGTGCAGACCAGCAATTCGCTGCTGCGCCTCGAGTCGCTGCCCGAGAGCATCATCGTCCTCGGCGGCGGCTACGTGGGCTGTGAGTTCGCCGATCTGCTCAACACGCTCGGCGTCAAGGTGACCATCGTCCAGGGCGGACCCCAACTCCTGGCCCGTGAGGACGAGGATATTTCCGGCGCAATCAGCCAGCGCTTCGTGGATGCGGGCATCACCGTCCAGCTGGGGGCGAGGGCGGACAAGGTCACCCGGGCCGCGGACGGGACGGTCACAGTGACGCTGGCGTCCGGCGACAGCGTGGCTGCCGCAGACATCCTGGTCGCCGTCGGGCGCCGGCCCATGACCGGCGGCATCAATCTCGAAGGTGCCGGCGTGGAGCTTGACGAGCGCGGCTACGTCAAGGTTGATGACCAGCTCCGGACCACCGCCGCGGGAGTGTGGGCGGCAGGCGACGTGGCCGGCACACCCCAGTTCACGCATGCCTCCTACGATGACTACCGGGTGCTGAAGACCAACCTGGCGGCCGCCAACGGCGAGGGAGCGCCGCGCAGTACCAGCGGACGGCTAATCCCGTACTGTGTTTTCACCACCCCGGAGCTCGGTCGCGTCGGCCTCACCGAGCAGCAGGCCAGGGATGCGGGCCACAACGTGCGCATCGCAAGGATGCCGGTCACGGCCATTCCGCGTGCCCGCACCGTGGGGCATCTGGACGGTGTCTGGAAAGCCGTGATCGACCGGGACACCAACAAGATCCTGGGCGCGGCACTGCTGGGCGCCGAGGCCAGCGAAGCCATCGCGGTGGTCCAAATGGCGATGCTCGCGGGCATGGAGTACACGGCAGTGCGCGACGCCATCCTCACCCACCCCACCATCGCCGAAGGCCTCACCCTGCTGTTCACCCCCGCCTACCTGGCGGACTGACCCGCTGCCGCGGCGGGCTGCCGGCCGGGCCAAAATCCTCTGGTCCCGGCGGCTCCCGGCCCGGAGAATGGGCGCAGCACATCCACCGACGGCAGGGAGTCCAGTGGTGCGTACAGGTGCTGAAACAACCCGAAACCTTGGCGGTCCGCACTCGCGGCGGCGGCGCTGGCTCGTGGCTTTGGCCGCCGGCGTGCTGGCCGTCGCCGGCTGCACGCCGGGCCCACCCCCGCCGGCTCCTTCCAGTTCCCCGCCGGGTGCCCGCGCCACCGCGAGCGCGGCCGTGCCGGCAGCCGGGAAGGTGTTTTCCGATGAAGAACTGATGGCCCTGATGGACCGGGCGATCAACAGCGCCGAGAAAGGCACCGGGAGGGTCGCGAAAACCGGGGACCTGCGGGCCCGGCTTCAGGACCGCCCGAACTCCGCGACGCTTCCCGCCGTTGAACCGGCCGAATGCGGCGCCTTCCGGCCCCGCAGTTCGCCCACCGGGCCGGCCGACCTCGACATGAATTTCGCCGCCGGGGTGCTGACCCTGACCGGTGAGTGGTCGCGCGACTCGGTGGCCTTTGTTCTGGCCCGAAGCGGGCCCAGGGATGATGTGTTGGCCGCGGACTTTGCCTACACCGAAGAGCAATCCAGCAGATGCTCCACCTTTGTGCAGGCCGGGCAGCCGGATGCGTCGCCGTCCACGGTCCTGTTGTTCGCTGTGCCGGCCGTGGGTGAGAAGGCCTACGCCACTGTGGTGCTCCCGCAGGAGACTCCGGGCACTCCTCACGCGGGATCCACGGTTGCCCTCCAGGCCTTGCTGGGTAACGTCTCGTTCGGTCTGAGCCGGGAGGCTCCCCCGGGCACTTACGCTTCCGCCGACGAATATGCGATCGTCCTGCAGCCGCTGGTCCGGCTCGCAAAAAAGCTGGTCGCGGAGACGGCCGCAAGCCTGGCCCCCGGGACTGGCCCGTCGGCCGCCGGGACGAGCACGCACCCGTACGACCGACCAACTGCCCAGCCGCCCGCTTGACCGAAGCCCGCTTGCCCGCCTGCCCGACCCACCGAGGAACCCGACGACATGCCTGAGAACTCCACAACCCGCTCCCCCGCCGGCTCCGGCGCCATCCCCGGCCTCCGTTGGGGAATCCTGGGCACCGGCTACATTGCCGGGCTGCAGACCTCGGACCTGGTGGAGCACGGCTTCACCGTCCAGGCGGTGGGTTCCCGCCAGTGCGCTACCGCGCGGGAATTCGCCGCCAGGTTCCGGCTCCCAGCCTCCCACGGCAGCTACGAAGCGCTGGTGAATGACCCGGAAGTCGACGTCGTCTATATTGCCTCGCCGCATCCGTTCCACTACGAAAACACCCTGCTGGCCCTCAACGCCGGCAAGCACGCTTTGGTGGAGAAGCCGTTCGCCATGAACGCACGGCAGGCCCGGGACATGGCCGACCTCGCCAAGTCCAAAGGGCTCGTCGTCCTCGAGGCGATGTGGGCGCGCTACCTCCCGCACATGGTCCGGATCCGCGAGCTAATCAGGGCCGGTGACCTCGGCGAAGTACGCACCGTGATCGCGGACCACAACCAGAACCTCCCCAAGGATCCGGAGCACCGGCTCAATGACCCGGCGCTGGGCGGCGGAGCCCTCCTGGATCTCGGGATCTACCCCGTTTCCTTCGCCTTCGACGTGTTCGGGGCGCCCGTGCGGACCCAGGCCGCCGCCAGCAAGACGGCCACCGGCGTCGACCGTCAGACGGCAGTCATCTTTGAATACGCGGGCGGCCAACAGGCGGTGCTGCACTGCGCCCTTGATACCGCCGGGCCCAACCGGGCCGCTGTCCTCGGGACAGGAGGCAGGATCGAGATTGATCCGGTCTGGTACACCCCCACGGCGTTCACCCGCTACGACGACGCCGGAAGCGTCGTCGAGCGATTCGACCAGCCGGTCACCGGCCGCGGCATGCAGTACCAGGCGTGGGAAGTCGAGCGGCTGGTTGCCGCCGGCGCCATCGCCAACGACGTCCTGCCGCCCCAAGGCAGCGTCCAGGTGATGGAGGCCATGGACGCCGTCCGCGGCCAGATCGGCCTCGGCTACGCCAGCGACGCACGTCCCTGAGCCAGTCCCGGAGCGCCGGTGCAGCTTCCCCGTTCAAGCCGCCCGGCGGGACCGCGCCATCAGGGTATGCAAAAGCAGGGCGATGAACACCGCGAGGCAGATGACCCCGCCGATCCCGAGCGTCGCAGTAATTCCGACGCCGGTCGGGTGCAGGTCCGGCGCCATGTTTCCGGCCAGCACCGCACCCGAGGCAGCGGTGCCGAAGGAGCTTCCCACCGTTCGCAGCACCTGGTTAAAGCTCACGGAACTGCCCAGCTCTTCGGTGGCCACGCTGCGGGCGATCAACGCGGGCATGGCGGCATAGCTCGTGCCCATGCCGACGCCGAAGACCAGCATCCCGATCAGGATTTCCCCAAGTTCGGTGTGGGCAACCCAGAGCAGTATGGCGGCCGACGCCATGATGCCGGCGCCAATCGGCAGCAGCGTCGACAGTTTGATCCGGCGCGACAGCCGGCGCACCAGACGGTTCGCGCCGAAGCTTCCCACCGAGAGCGGGAACATCACGAAACCGGCCCAGAACACCGGCAGCGCGATGCCGTAGCCGGTCGACGCGGGCGCCTGGGCTACCAGGCTGGAAATGGAGAGGCCGATGTACATCGCTGCGCCCAGCCCGACTGCCGTGCCGTTGGCCAGCAGCACTTCGCCATTCCGGAGTACCCGAAGGTTCACGAGCGGGTGTCGCGTCCGCAGTTCGGCCCGGACCCAAGCCACCAGGACACCCGCCGCGACGAGGAAGGCGCCGACGGTCCACGGTGAGCTCCACCCCCAGTTGGGCCCTTCGCTGACGCCCAGGAGCAGGGCGCCCAGGCCGAGTCCGAGCAGGCCCGCGCCGTTGTAATCGAAGGGCACTACGGGGGCCCGCTCATCGGGTCCGGCGGGTACAACGCGGAAGACGACGGCGATGGCAGTGACCACGAACACGGCGGCAAACCAGAAGGCGAACCGGAAGTCGAAGAGCCCCGCGATGATTCCGGTCAGCGGGTAGCCGATCCCGATCCCGGTGGACACCGTTACCGACAGGCTCGAGATGGAGAACTGCACCTTGTCTGCTGCGACGTAGCGGCGGGCGAGCGCGATGGTCACCGGAACGATCCCGTAGCTCAGGCCCTGYAGGGCCCGACCGATCAGGAACACCGTGAAGTTCGGCGCCGCGGCCGCGATGACGGATCCGAGGAGGATGATCGACAGCGCCCACAGCAGCAGCCGCTTCTTGTGCGGACCGTCGCTGAGCCGGCCCATGACGGGAGTCGCGATCGCGCCGACCAGAAGGTTGAGGGTGAGCATCCACTGTGCCGTACTGACCGACACGTCCATCTCCCGGGAGATGGTGGGCACCAGCAGCATGCCCAGGGAGCTGACGATCGCGGTGGAGAGCGCCGCGTACACCAGGGCCGGCACGGTGTTCGAGGGGCCCGCCGGTTCAGTCAACGGGGGCCTCCTTCCCAAGCTTTCGCAGGATCGGAATGACCGCTTCGAGCGTCGTCCGCTCCTCCGGGGTCAACTGCTCCGCGATGGCCCGGCCAAGCCAGCCGTGGCCGGCCGAGGATTCGAGGTCAAGCTTTTGCCTGCCGGCGTCGGTGATCTCGATCCAGCTTCGGCGCCGGTCCGCCGCGTCCGGCACGCGGACAACAAAGCCCAGCCGTTCCAGCTCGCGCGCGGCCAGCGAAATAGCCTGCGGGCTGACCTGGACGACGACGGCCAGCTCGGACGTCGTCGCGGGACCTTGTTCCGCGATGTGCCGGAGTACGCCCAGCTTCCCCGCCGAGATGGTTCGTTCGGTGTTCAGCCGCCGGAGCAGCGGTTGCAGGGCCTGGAAGAAGGAGCGCGCCGGGACCTGGCCTGGCAGCGGTTCATGCGTCATCCCCTAATTATACAAGCAACTTGATCAAGTTACTTGCGTACCTTGGACTGCGGAACTGGCGGTCGCTCGCTGAGAGCACGTGCGACGTCGTCCGCGCTGGGCGCCTGACCGCTTGCCCGAAGTCCGGTCACGACGCCCGCGGCGTCTTCGGCGGACCGGTTCTGGCTGAGTTTGGTCTTCGCTTCGATCCTGCTGATGAGCACCTCGACGCCGACGATGGCGCGCAGCTGGCCGGCGATGAAGCGTTCCGGAGCGTCATCGACGGACCACGGCCGCTCCGCTCCRGTCTCATGGAGGTCGGTCAGCCGGCGGACATGGCCGGCGAGCCAGGCCGGGTCGTCGTGGACCACCAGCGTGCCGTACACGTGCGCGGTGGAGTAATTCCAGGTCGGGACGACGCGGCCGTGCTCGGCCTTTGACGCGTACCAGGTGGGAGAAATGTAGGCGTCCGCCCCCTGCATGATGACCAGGGCCTCACCGAGTGCGGGTTCTGACCACTGCGTGTTGTTCCTGGCCAAATGGCCGTGCAGCGCACCGTGCTCACCAACCGAAGGATCGTAGCGGAGCGGCAGCAGGGTGGCGAGCATGCCCTGCGCGGTCATGGTGACAAGGTTGGCGGCCGCCGGCGCGGCGAGAAGCTCTCGGATGGCAACGGAGTCGGCCTGGAAGTGGGCTGGGATGTACATGGAACCTCCGCGGCGTGGCCTAGCAGGCTAGGCGCGGTCCTGCTGCAGGGCGTCGCGGATCTCGGTGAGCAAGGCAATCTGCGGGTCCTCGGCCGCGTCTTCCTTGACGTCCTGGTTGATGCCCAGGCGGCGGTTGCGGCGTTCGATCATGTGGTTCATCGGCATGACAATGACGAAGTAGATGGCGGCGGCCACCAGCAGGAAGTTGACGATCGCAGTGAGCAGGACACCGAACTTGATGTCGTTTCCGTTGAGGGTCACGACGGCGAAGCTGTCGAAGTTGGGCGACTGGAAGATCGCCGAAATCAACGGCATTAACACGCTTTGAACTAGGGCCGTGACCACGGCGCCGAAAGCGGCACCGATCACGACGGCGACGGCAAGGTCTACGACGTTGCCCTTCATGATGAAATTCTTGAATCCGGTCAACATAAATCTCAAGCTACCGCACGCTGATGGGCAGACGGTGGCGTCCGGGCAATATTTCGGGCGTGTCCGGGGCCACAATTTCGCCGCGGGTCTAAACTGAGTCTTGCCAGCTGCGCCCGGTTCGCTGAGGCGCCTTGACCTCAGAATGTGACCCCAGAGAGCGTGGTGCGTATGAGTAATTCCGACACAGTCCTGGCTTCCCTCGATACCGAACTCGGCTGGATCCGGGAAACGTACTCCCAGCTGCACCGTCATCCCGAACTCAGCCTTGAGGAGCATGAGACCTCGAAGCTCGTCGAGGACAGGCTCAGGGCCTTCGGCTATTCCGTGACCCGCGTCGGTGGCACCGGCGTCGTCGGCGTCCTCACCAACGGTCCAGGCCCCACGGTCTTGGCGCGCGCGGACATGGACGCGCTGCCTGTCACCGAGGCCACCGGGCTGGCCTACTCCTCCGAAGTCGAGGGGGTCATGCACGCGTGCGGACACGACGTCCACGTCAGTACGCTGCTGGGCGCCGCGAAGCTGATGGCGGACGGCCGCGGCGCATGGGCGGGGACCTACATTGCGCTGTTCCAGCCCGCGGAAGAGGTCGGAGCCGGGTCCAAAGCCATGGTCGAGGACGGTCTCGCCACCAAGGTGCCGCGGCCCGACGTCGCCCTTGCCCAGCACGTGATGCCCCTTCCGGCGGGGACGGTGGCCACCACGGCCGGGCCCGTCCTCTCGGCCGGAGACTCACTGAAGATCACGGTGCACGGCAAGGGCGCCCACGGCTCGATGCCGCACATGTCCGTGGACCCTGTRGTGCTTGCTTCCTCGATTGTGCTGCGGCTGCAGACGGTCGTGTCGCGGGAGACGAAGCCCGGCGACTTCGCGGTGGTCACGGTCGGGGCGCTCAACGCCGGGGCCAAATCCAACATCATCCCGGACCGCGCCACCCTGCTGCTGAACATCCGCACCTACGACAACGAAGTCCGGAGCACGGTGCTCGCGGCGATCGAACGGATCGTCAAGGGCGAATGCATCACGGCCGGGTCGCCGCAGGAGCCCGAGTTCGAGTATTACGACCAGTTCCCGCTGACCAGCAATGACGAGGCAGTCACGGACCACGTCACGGCAGCGTTCAAGGCCCACTTCGGGGCGGACGCGGTGCAGCCGGCCGGCAGGCAGACCGCTTCCGAGGACTTCAGCCGCATTCCGGACACCTTTGGCGTGCCGTATACCTTCTGGCTCCTGGGCGGCGTGGACCCGGCGGTGTACCAGGCCGCGGCAGCGAAGGGAACGGTGGCCCAGGACATCCCGGCCAACCACTCCCCCTTCTTTGCTCCGGTGATTGACCCGACCCTCTCGATGGGCGTCCAGTCGCACGTTGTCGCAGCATTGTCCTACCTTTCCTAGGAGGCGCAATCATGAGTACCGCCCAATCCCAGGCCAAGACCGAAACGCAATGGAAGCCTAATGACGCGTGGCTGATCGGCATTGTCCTGGCGGTCATCAACTTCTGGCTGTTCGCACAAACCCTGCTCAACGTCATCCCCGGCATCCAGGGATCCCTGGGCATCGAACGGACCCTGGGCAACCTCGCCGTGTCCATCACCTCGCTGTTTTCCGGCATCTTCATCGTCGTGGCCGGCGGCCTCGCCGACCGGCTGGGCCGCGTCAAGATCATGAACATCGGCATCTACCTGAGCATCCTCGGCTCGCTGCTGATAGCGCTGACCCCCGAGAATGCCGGGGGCCTCACCGCGGCCGCCCTGCTGGGCGGCCGCATTGTCCAAGGCCTCTCCGCAGCCTGCATCATGCCTTCCACCATGGCCCTGGTGAAGACCTACTACGAGGGCAAGGACCGCCAGCGGGCACTGTCCTTCTGGTCGATCGGATCCTGGGGCGGCTCGGGTTTCTGCGCTCTTTTCGGCGGTTTGATGGCGACGTCGTTCCTCGGCTGGCGGTCCATCTTTTGGATCTCGATTGTGCTCTCGATCGTCGCGTTGTTCCTGCTCCGCGGGACTCCCGAGTCCAGGTCCGCGGCCAAAGCCGGCGGGGCCTTCGACTGGGGCGGGATGATATGCCTCGTCGTCGCGCTCGTCGCGATCAACGTGTACATCTCGCAGGGCCCGCTGATTGGCTGGCTCAGCTTGATCGGGATCGGGCTGGTTGTCGTCGCGGTGGTGGCGGCCCTGGCGTTCTTCGGAATCGAGACAAGCCGGGCCAACCCGGTCCTCAACCTCAAGCTCTTCGGCAACCTGACGTTCGCCGGGGCCACACTGTCGAACTTCCTGCTCAACGGCGCCGCGGGGACGCTGATCGTGTCCCTCGGACTGGTCCAGGTCGCCGCTGGTATGTCGTCCCTGCAGTCGGGCCTGCTGACGCTTGGATACCTGATTGCGATCCTTGCCACCATCCGCGTCGGAGAGAAACTGCTCCAGCGTTTCGGGCCGAAGCGGCCGATGATTTGGGGCAGCGCGATCGCCGGCGTCGGCATCCTGATGACGTCGATGACCTTCACCCTGATCGGGCAGTACATCGTCCTGGCCGTTATCGGCTTCACGCTGTTCGGCATCGGACTCGGCTTCTATGCGACGCCGTCCACTGATGCCGCCCTGTCCAACGTGCCCGACGACGAGGCCGGCGCCGCGGCCGGCATCTATAAGATGGCCTCGTCCCTGGGCAACGCGATCGGCGTCGCGATCTCGGCTGCCCTGTACGTGGCGGCGCAGTCGATGAATCCGGACACCATCCGGTCCTGGGGCTTGTTCATCGGCAACCAGGAAAACGTGGGCCTGCGGTTCGGCGGTGCCGTTGGAATCCTTTTCAATCTGCTCATGGTGGTGGTGGCGATCATCGCCATCATGGTGACGGTACCCAACGAACGGTCGGTCAAGCGGCCCGAGGTCCCGGCGACCCCTTCCTTCGGCAGCTAGTAGTCCGGCGGCCGTCGGTGCCGGTACGGGTGCATCCGGAAGCCGCGTTGGGTTGGCCCGGAAGATGAGCCGGCACGGCGGTCCGGCGGCTCAGGTTCCGCTGATCCCGGGGACCAGGGCCGCTGACCGCACCCACTTGACCACGTGTTGGCCTGCCGCCACGACGTCGTCGCGGACACGCGCCTCGACCCGCGCGGTCGCGCGCAGCGTTGCAGGCTCGTAGCTCTCGAAGGCGTACGTCAGGGACACCGTCTGCCCGGGATACACCGGCCGCACAAAGCGGATGCGGTCATAGCCGAGTGCAACCGGCGTCAGCCCTTCGGGGCGGGCGTCCTCCAGCGCCCTGGCGGCCACGGCGGACATGAATCCGACGATGAGCGCCCCATGGACGTGCCGCGTCCCGTACGCGGAGCGTTGCATGTATTCCTCGTCGGTGTGGTTGCTGGCGAAGTCGCCCGTGATGCCAGCGAAGAGCACCATGTCGGTTTCAGTCACGGTTTTACGAACGACCATGATCTTGCTCAGGTCGAAGGGGGCGTTGTCCATGGTCATGGAACTCCTTACATGGTGAGTCCGCCGGAGACCGACAGGACCTGGCCGGTGGTGAAGCCGGCGTCGGCGGATGCCAGGTAGGCAACGGCGGCGGCGATCTCCCGGGGCCGCGCGGCCCGTCCCTTGGGGATCGACTTGAAGGTTCCGGACATGACCTTGCCGGTGAGGCCGTCATCGGAAAGCATGGCGGCCAGCAGCGGGGTGTCGGTGGGGCCGGGAGAGACGACGTTGATGGTCACGTCCGGCCGGGCCGATTCCCGCGCCACAGACTTTGCGAGCCCGTACAGCCCGGCCCGGGCCGCGGACGACATTGCATCGCCCAGCGTCCCCGCTTTGCCGCTGTCTGAACCGATCAGCACGATCCGGCCGAATCCGGCCTCAAGCATCCCCGGCAGCACCGCTCGCACCAGCAACGCCGGGCCTAGGAGTTCGGTCCGGATAATTTCCTGCATGGTCCAGGGATCCATTTCGGCCAGCAGCTGCAGCGCGTGGCGGTGCCCGGTGGTGATCACCAGGGTGTCGATTCCGCCTAGTGCCCGGTCCGCGCTCCCCCGGGGGCCGGCCAGCGCGGCGACCGCGTCGGCGTCACCCGCGTCCAGTTGCGCGTGACCCGCCCAGCAGTCCCGCGGCAACCTGGCGGCCAGCGCTGCGCTGCCGCCGACGTTTGCGTTGTGGGTGCCGAAGAGACGGGCCCCGCGGCCGGCAAGCAGATCCGCGACGGCCCCGCCGATCCACCCGGTGCCGACGAGCAGCACGCGCCGCCCGACGAAGTCGTTGCCCTCCGTCAGGGCACCCTGCTGCATGCCGTGACCTTCCCCTGTGTTCATGCGAAGGCCGAGATTCCGGTGGCGGCGCGGCCGATGAGGAGGGATTGGATGGAGTCGGTGCCTTCGTAGGTGTGGACGACTTCCATGTCGGTCAAGTGTCGGGCGACGTGGAAGTCGAGCAGGAGCCCGTTGCCGCCGAGGATGTCGCGGGCTTCGGAGCAGATCCAACGTGCTTTTTGGGCGGTGTGCATTTTCGCGATCGAGGCCATGGTCCCGGTCCAGGTTCCGGCTTCCTGGAGTGCGGCCATGCGGAAGCAGATGAGTTGGATGGCGGTGAGTTCGGCGAGCATGTTGGCGAGCTTGTTTTGTACGAGCTGGTAGCTGGCGATGGGCTTGCCGAACTGGGTCCGGACCTTGGCGTAGGTCAGGGCGGCTTCGTAGGCGGCGAGGGCGTGGCCGAGGCTTTCCCAAGACGCGCCGCCGCGGGTGGAGGCTAGCACCCGGGAGGCGTCCCGGAACGATTCGGCGCCCGGGAGCCGGTTCTGCTCCGGAATCCGCAGGCCGGTGAATTCGATGTCCGGTTGCAGGATGGCGCGTTTGCCGATTTTGCCGGTGATCAGCTCGGTCCGGTACCCGGCCGGGTGGGCGCCGTCGTCATTCTTCTCCATTACGAAGGCTTTGACGTTGCCGTCGGCCTCGTCGCGGGCCCAGATGATCACGACGTCGGCGAAGCTGGCGTTGCCGATCCAGCGTTTCCGGCCGGTGAGGACCCACTGGTCCCCGGTCCGGCGGGCACTGGTTTCGAGGTGGGCGGAGTCGGAGCCGTGTTCGGGTTCGGTGAGGGCGAAGGCGCCGATCAGGTCCAGGCCGGCCATCCGCGGCAGCCATCGCTGCTTCTGCGCCTCGCTGCCGAGCATGTTGATGGTGCCCATGGCCAGGTTGGACTGGACGCCGATGAAGGTGTTCATGGAGCCGTCGCCGCGGGACATTTCCATCGTGGCCAAGCCTGCGGCAAGCCGGCTCATGCCGGGGCAGCCGTAGCCTTCGATGGTGGAGCCGATGATGTTCAGTTTGGCCAGGGCGGGCAGGAGTTCGTGCGGGAATTCGGCGCGTTCCCAGTAGCCGTTGATCACCGGGAGCACCTGGTCGTTGACGAAGCCGCGGACCGTGTCCCGGACCGCCCGTTCGACGTCGGTGAGCTGGTCCAGGAGGAGGTAGTAGTCGGTATCGAGGGCCCCGGTCAGTCCCCTGGCCAGCGCTGCGGTGTAGTCCTCACTGAGGGTCATAGCTGTACCAGCCCTTTCCGGTTTTCCGGCCGTAATTGCCCTGGTCGTAGAGTTCGGTCAGTGCCGGGTGGGGCAGGTCCGCGGGGTCGCCGGTCTCCTCGAAGGTCGCTTGCCGGATCAGGTAGCTCACGTCCAGGCCCACCAGGTCCATCAGTTCAAACGGGCCCATCGGGTGGCCCAGCGCGGTTTTGGCCGCCGTGTCGATGTCGGCCACGGACGCTATGCCGTCCGCGTAGAGCCGCAGTGCCTCGTCCCGGAGCGCGCCCATCAGCCGGTTCGCGACGAACCCGGGGACCTCACGGTTGATCAGCACCGGAGCCTTCCCCAGCGAGCGGGCCAGGTCCAGGGTCGTGTCCACCGTGGCCTGGGAGGTGGTGTCGTGGCGGACCACCTCGACGCATTTCATCACCAGGGCGGGGTTGAAGAAGTGCATGTTGCAGACCTGCTCGGGGCGGCCGGAGTCCTCCGCGACCTTGGAGGAGCCCAGGGTGGAGGAGTTGGTCGCCAGGATGGCATGGGCCGGGGCGGCTCGCCCGAGCGCGGCGAAGATCTTACGTTTGGTCTCGAGTTTCTCGGTGGCCGCCTCGATCACGAAGTCCGCGTCCGCCGCGCCGTCCTCCAGCGAGGTGGTGAACGTGAGCCTGGCCAGCGCCGCGTCGGCGTCGTCCCGGGTCCGGCGGCCTTTCGCAACGCTGCTGTCCATCCGCTCGGTGAGCTGCCGCCGGGCGGCGGCGAGCATGTCCGCGGAGATGTCCTGGACGGTGACCCGGTAGCCGGCCAGGGCGGCGACCATGCCGATCTGGGAGCCCATGGCCCCGGCCCCGACCACCAGGATCTTGTTGATCTGCCTCATGTCCTTCGTCCTTATCTGCCGGTGAATTCGGCCGGGCGTTTGTCGATGAAGGCGCGGGCGCCTTCGCGTTTGTCCTCGGTGGAGTAGAGCAGGGACTGGGCCAGGCGTTCGAGCAGCAGCCCGGTCCGCAGATCCGTTTCGGCACCGTTTTTGATCACGAGCTTGCCGAGCCGGACGGCCAGCGGGCCCTTGGCGAGGATCTGCTCCGCGGTGTCCCGGACCGTGGCCAGCAGGTCCGCGGCCGGGACCACCTCCGTGACCAGGCCGATCCGCAGCGCCTCGTCCGCGCCGAAGAGCCTGCCGGTAAGGATCAGCTCGACGGCGCGGCCCTTGCCGACCAGCCGGGTGAGCCGCTGCGTGCCGCCCGCGCCCGGGAGGACACCCAGGGTGGCTTCCGGCAGCCCGAAACGGGCCCCTTCGGCGGCGACGCGGATGTCGCAGGCCATGGCCAGTTCGTTCCCGCCGCCCAGGGCGAAACCATTGATCGCCGCGAGCGTGGGTTTCGGATAGTCCTCGATGTAGTCATAAAGCCGCTGCATGTCCGCGACCAGCCCGTCCAGGAAGGTGTAGTCCACCAGTTGGGTGATGTCCGCCCCGGCGATGAACGCCTTGTCCCCGGCACCGGTGAAGACAACGGCRCCGACGTCGTCCCGGTCCGCGAAGTCTTCGAGGGCGGCCCGGATTTCGCGCAGCACGGTCCGGCTCAGGGCGTTGCGGACCTCGGGCCGGTTGATGGTGATGGTGCCGAGCCGGTCAGCGACGTCGGTCAGAATCGTTTCGTATCCCACGGCCCGCCCCTACCGGAACGCCGGCTGGCCGGTGATGTGCTGGCCCAGGATCAGGGTGTGGACCTCGTCCGTGCCCTCATAGGTCCGCACCGATTCAAGGTTGTTCGCGTGCCGCAGCGGCGAATAATCCAGCGTGATGCCGTTGCCGCCCAGGATGGTCCGGGCCTCCCGGCAGATCGCGATCGCCTCCCGGCAGTTGTTCAGCTTCCCCACCGAGATCTGCACCGGCTCCAGCACGCCGGCGTCCTTGAGCCGGCCGGTATGGATGGCCAGCAGCGTGCCTTTCTGGATTTCCAGCAACATGTTCACCAGCTTCTCCTGGGTCAGCTGATACCCGGCCAGCGGCTTGTCGAACTGCACCCGTTCCAGCGAGTACTTCAGCGCCTCCTCGTAGCTGTCCCGCGCCGCGCCCATTGCGCCCCAAATGATCCCGTACCGGGCCTCGTTCAGGCAGGAAAACGGGCCGCGGAGCCCCCTGGCCGCGGGCAGCATCGCGGACTCCGGCAGCCGGACCTCATCAAGCTCGATGTCGCACTGGATCGAGGCGCGCATCGAGAGTTTCGGCTCGATCGGCGTCGCCGTGAACCCCCGGGTCCCGGTGGGGACCAGGAAACCGCGGACGCCGTCCTCCGTCGCAGCCCAGATCACCGCGACCTGCGCGATCGAGGCCAGCCCGATCCAGCGCTTCGCTCCGTTCAGGACCCATCCGTCCCCGTCCCGCACCGCCGTGGTCGCCATCGACGACGGGTCTGAACCGGCCGTGGGCTCCGTCAGGCCGAAACAGCCGATGATCTCACCCCGCGCCATGCCCGGCAGGTACGTGGTCTTCTGCTCCTCGGACCCCCACTTGTGGATCGCGCTCATCGCGAGGGACCCCTGCACCGAGACAAACGTCCGCAGCCCCGAATCCCCGGCCTCCAACTCCATCGCGGCGATGCCGTATTCCACCGCGGACCGGCCCGGACAGCCGTACCCCTTCAAGTGCATCCCGAGCAGGCCCAGCGCGCCCATCTCGCGGGCGATCTCCACCGGGAAATAGGCGTCCTCGTACCACTTCTTGATGTTCGGCTTAATCCGCTCCCGGACGAACACGCGGACCGTATCCCGGAGCCGGAGCTCCTCGGCACTGAACAGCCCGTCCAAAGCAAGCACATCCGAATTGGCCAGAATCGTTGTCATGACGCTGCTCCTGCCGGCTGGGTCTCCGCGAATTTTTGGCGGAGTTGGTATTTCTGGATCTTCCCGCTGGGGGTCCGCGGCAGGTCCTGAAGGACTTCCACCTGCTCGGGCCAGTACGGTTTGGCGACACCCTTGGCGGCCAGGAACTCCTGCACCTCGATCAGGGTCAGCCCGGTCTCGCCGGCCTTCAGGACGACGGCGGCGAGGGCCGTCTCCTGGAGCCTCTGGTGCGGGATGGCGACCAGCACCACCACGTCGATTTTCGGGTGTTCGTAGAGCACGTTTTCCACGTACGCCACCGGGATGTTCTCGCCGYCGCGGATAATGACGTCCTTCGTCCGGCCGGCAATGCGGAGGTAGCCGTCCGCGTCCACGGTGGCCAGGTCACCGGTGTCGAACCAGTCGCCGTCGAACTCCGCCCGGGTTTTCTCCAACTGCCCGGCGTAGCCCTGGAACACGAACGGCCCCTTGGCCTGGAGCTTCCCTTCCGTGCCGGAAGCGGCCTCGGTGCCGTCAAAGTCGAGGATGCGGATGCTCATGCCGGCCAACGGACGCCCGTCGGTGCTGACGATCTTCTCAAAGGGATCAGCCGGATTTCCCATGGTCACCAGGCAGCACTCGGTGGAACCCCAGCCGCCGAAGACGTTCAGTTGGGGCAGTCGTTCCTTCGCTTTGGCCACCATGGCCCTCGGAATGGGGGCGCCCATGCAGCAGAAGTGCTTCAGGGAACCGGTGTCGTGCTGATCGAGGTTGCTTGCCTGGAGCAGGTCATGGAGGAACGGCGTCGCGCCGGAGGTGTGCTGGACGCGGTGCTGCTCCACCAGCCGTACGAATTCCTCGGCGTTCCAGACATCCTGGAAGACTCCCGTCGCACCCAATTGCAGCGGCAGGGACACGCCGTAAAGGTAACCGGTGAGGTGGGCAAATGTGGATGCCATGTGGATCACCGCTTCATTGTCCATCCCCAGTCTGTCGGGCCATGGCAGGCTGCCGGCCACCAGGGTGTTGTGCGTGTGCATCACCCCCTTGGGCTCACCGGTGGTCCCGGAGGTGAAGATCATGACGGACAGGCTGTTGGGGTCCGGACGCAGGCCCGCAAGTTCCGCCGGATCCCGGAGTTCCTCCCACGGCGTGCCGATGAACTCTTCCCAGGACGTGAACCCTTCGCCGTTGGTCCCGGTGTCGCCCAGGACCACCACCCGCTCAAGGGCGGGAAGTTCGGCGCGCAACCGGTTCGCCATGTCCGGGTAGTTGAAATTGCGGAAGGTTTGCGGGATGAACAGGACCTTTGAGGCGGCTCGCTTTATCATGAAGCCCACTTCGCGGTCGCGGTAGATCGCGATCAGCGGGTTGGTGACGGCACCGATCCGGAT
>NZ_JBFRFD010000008.1:0-21011 GCF_052114645.1 Arthrobacter sp. 2YAF22_2 | reverse complement strand
CATCCTGAGGTGCCTAGGGCTCGACGAGCATCAGCATTGTTTCCGGACGGACGCCGTCGAACTTCATCGCCTCGGCTGCCTCTGGCGACTCCATAATTCGCTGGAACGTGTCCATGTCGGGGACTTGGACAATCAAGCCCACCCGGTTGCTCTTTGCCGGGTCGGAGAAGGGTCGAACCGTGATGCCCAGAGGCCCGAAGACTTCTTCACGTTTGGGTGAACTGAGCCAGTGTTCGACGTCGTTGACTTCGTGGAAGATCAATAGTGTTGGCATCGCTTGCCTCTGCTTTCTGGGGCTGTGCCAGGAGCCGGGCTGGTCAAGGGGCCGCGTCGGGACATCCTGATCACGCTGAACGTACCACGGCCCCGGAGGCGGCGATAGCGGCGAAACTAGCGGTCCGGCCCCTCGCAGCGCGGCCGGCCGAGCAGGTACGAAAGGAACTGGCCGGCGGCAGGCCGGTAGGCGTCAAGCCGCCACTGGCAAGCTTGCTCAGGACACGGCGAAGAGGGCCAGCGCAAGGCCTGCGGCGACAACGGCCTCGCGGCCGCCGGTCAAAACGGACACCGCCTTCTGGCCCGATTTGGCGCGGAGCGTGAAGGTGGCCAGCAGCCATCCGACCGTCGCGAAGGCCATCGCCACGGCGGCCAAAAGGTCAACCAGCAGCACACCGAGTTCATGGCCGGGTACGCCCGTCGCCGAGCCCGCGTTGCGGGCGGCTTCGAACACAACCCAGCCCCCAATGACGGCAAGGACGGCGTGATACGCGGAAATACCGGGACCACCGACGACGGCGGGGGTCGGCGTCGTCAGTTGGAACACCGTGCGCCCGGCAAACCAGAGAAACACCGCTGCAAGGACCACCGTCAACGGCACCTGCCAGGCAGGTGCCCAGCCCAGTCCCGCCGCCATCACCGTCCCGGTTATCAGGACCGCGCCAGCAGCATCCGCGCTGCCGGCGACTGTTTTGGCCCGGATTACCGCTGCAAGGCTGAGGAGGACAACGGCGGCGAAAACCAGCACAAGCGCGGTCACTACAAAGGTGCTGCGGAGCATCGGGAAATACCTCTCGGAAAGCAACGTCCCACCAACGGCGGGCCGGTTATGGCCGCGGATGTGGCGTTCGCGGGCCTGGGCGAAGTCGTCGTCGCACCGGAAGTGAGGCTATACAACGAAAGTGAGTGCTTCCCGGGGGCACCCTGTGCGCCCGCCGTAAAGCGCGCGCGAGCCTCGGTCAGCCCGCCTCCGGGCTCCCGGATGATGCGGCCTAGCGGCTGCTCACCGGACCGAACAGCTTGGCGATGGGCGCGAGTACGAGCGGGCAGGCCGCGTGCCACCCGGCCACTGTGACGGCGATGGCGGCCGCGAAGAGCCAGAACCCCACCCAGTTGACCACGTCGGTGCCGCCGAACATGTGGTTCAGGTTGCGCAACGCGCCGGTCGCGAACACCAGGAACACGTGGACCAGGATGAACAGCACGAAGAACAGCATGGTGGGGAAGTGAACGGCGCGCGCAGCTTCCACCGGGTAGGTCTTGTTTAGCGTCTTCGCGTTCTTCGGCCAGAATTCGCTCATGCGCGCCCCCGTGATGGCCGCGAGCGGGGCCGCGATGAACACCACGAGGAAGTACATGAGCTGCTGCAGGCTGTTGTAGTTCACCCAGCCGGTCTCCACGGGCCAGTCGAGGGTCATGTACTGCAGGAGCGCGGAGAGCGCGTTGGGGAACACTTCCCAGCTGGTCGGGACGATCCGCACCCAGCGGCCGGAGGCAAACAGCAGCACCGCAAAGATGAGGCCGTTGGCCAGCCACAAGATGTCGAGCGACTGGTGCAGCCACAGGTTGATGCTGATCTTCTTGCCGCCGCGCTTCGGCGTCCAGAACGCCGGCGGCTTCTGCTGGGTGCGCACCTGGTAGCCGGAGCGGATGATGAGCACCATCAGGAAGATGTTGAAGAAGTGCGCCCACTGCGCCCACCACGGGAAGCCGGGCTCGGCCGTCGCGGGCAGGCTGTATTCGCCGGGGTAGCGCTTGAGGAACTCCGGCACGCCCGGCAGCGTCGTCACACCGCGCGCGGCGAGCACCAGAATCCCGGCGGCGGCCACGGCGCCGACCGCCAGGAGCAGCACGAGCTTGATCCACTGGCCCAGGGCGCGCGAACCGTAGAGCTTCGCCTCGGCTGCGGCCTTCGCCGGCTTATCAGGCACGGCCGTCTTTGCGACAGGCACTGCCGGAGGCACGACGGCGGCGGGCGCCGCGGGAGCCGCACTCACCACGGCCGGCGCTTCGGGTGCGGAGACGGCGGGAGCCGGAGGTTCGGCAGTCACCGTAGCCGGTGCCGCAGCGACAGCCATCGCAGCAACTGCAGGCGCGAATCCTTCGGGCGGCCACGGTTCACCACCGGGGACACGGGGGAGACCGCGACGAAGCGCGGTGGTTCCCGCCGTCGCCGTCGTGGGTGCTGTTTCCGAAGTCGCTGCGGACGGCGTCGCCGCCGGCACTGTCTTCTCATCAGCTTCTGCGGTCGGCACGGGCGCGACGGCGGGAGCTACGGGAGCCGAAACCGAGACCGAAGGCTCGCCCGCCGGAGGCCAAGGCTCGCCGCCCGGAACACGCGGCAGGCCACGGCGAAGCTGCCGGGACACCCCGGCGTCGGACCTAACCGCAGGGACCGGCGCGGACGCCGCCGTCGTAGCCGGCCCCGTTTCCTGAACGGCAGCCGCTGTCACCGCAACCGGAACAATGCGTGCGGGTGTCTGACCTGCTGGAGGCCAGGGGTCACCGCCTTCGACGCGCGGCAGGCCCCGCCGGATAGACCCAGACTGAGTTGCCATCGCTACTTCTTCCGGCCCTCAAGGGCGCTGATCAGCTGCGGTACAACCTTGAAGAGGTCGCCCACCACGCCAAAGTCGGCGATCTCGAAGATCGGCGCGTCGCCATCCTTGTTGATGGCGACGATCGTCTTGGCGGTCTGCATGCCGGCCCGGTGCTGGATCGCGCCGGAAATGCCCAAAGCGATATACAGCTGCGACGACACGGAAACCCCGGTCTGACCCACCTGAGCCGTCTGCGGGATGTAGCCGGCGTCCACCGCGGCCCGCGAGGCACCGACGGCGGCACCGAGGGTGTCGGCGAGCTGTCCGACGAGGGCGAACTGTTCCTCGGAGCCGAGACCGCGGCCACCCGCGACGACCTTCGCGGCACCGCGCAGCTCCGGCCGTGACGTGGCCACCACCGCCTCGTCGAAGGAGTCGATCCGCGCGGCAGGCTTCCCGGAGGGCGGCACTGCCAGGGTTTCCGATGTCTCCGGCTGGGCAGCGGCCCGCGCTTCGATGGAGCCCTGGCGGACCGTGATGACCGGCGCCCCGAACGTGGCCGTTGACGTTACGTCGTAGGCGCCGCCGTAGACGGAATGGTGTGCGACGACGCCCTCGTCATCGCGGGACACCCCGACGGCGTCGGCGGAAACCGCGGCCCGCGAACGGGCGGCGTAGCGGCCGGCGAGGTCCCGCCCGTTCAGCGAATGCGAGATCAGGATGGCGTCCGGCTGCACCTGATCCACGGCCGCGGCAAGTGCGTCAACGCTCGGCACGCCGAGCGCGGCGGGATCCGGGGTCTCGGCGACCAGGACGCGCGCGGCACCGAGGGCCGCGGCCTCCGCTGCGGCGGCGGTTCCGGTGCCGGGTGCGGCAAGTACCAAGGCGACCGGGGTGCCGACCGCTGCGGCAGCGCCGAGGAGTCCGGCCGCCGCCTTCTCGAGTTCACCGGAAGCCAGGCTTTCCACGACGACGAGGATGGCGTCCGGAGGGAAATCAGTCATGTCGTTCTTCCTTACGCCAGTCGGTTTTCGATCAGGAACTCGGCGAGCTTCTCGCCGGCATCACCCTCGTCAATGATCTTGACGCCCGCCGCGCGCGGTGGCTTCTCGGCAACGGCCAGCATGATCGAACGTGCCGCGTCCGGGCTGTCCGCGGTGACCCCGAGGTCCGCGAGGGTCAGCACCTCCAGCGGCTTCTTCTTAGCGGCCATGATTCCCTTGAAGTTGGGGAAGCGCGGCCCGGGAAGCGCCTCGGTAATAGAAATCACCGCGGGCAGGGTCGCCGAAACCTGCTGCACTCCGGAGTCAAGGGGCCGGGTGCCGGACACCGCGCCGTCGATGATCTCCACGGCGCTGAGGCCGGTGGCCAGGGGCACGTCAAGCAGTTCGGCCAGCATCGCGGGCATCATGCCGCCGGACCCGTCGGTGGAGACGTTGCCGGTGATCACGAGGTCAAACCCCATGCGGCGGATCGCGGCTGCGAGGGTATCGGCGGTCAGTCCAAGATCCGCACCCCGGAGCGCCTCGTCGCAGATGTGGGTGGCGCTTCCCGCGCCCATCGCGAGCCCCTTGCGGATGGTCGCGGTCGCGCCCTCGGGAGCGAGGGAGAGGACTGCGACGTCGGTGCCCTCGTTCTTGTCGGCGTACTTCAGGGCCAGTTCCAAGGCCCGCTCGCCGATCTCATCGATGACTGTCTCGCTGGCTTCCCGGTCGGCGAGGCCTGTTTCGAGGTTCAGTTTGCGGTCCCCGTAGGTGTCGGGGACTTCCTTGACTAGGACGATAATCTTCATCGATGGCTCTTCCTGTGGCGGGCGCGTCTCAGTCGAGGAGACATGCCGAATCTCCATAGAGTCTACGAAAGTGCGGCGCCGCTCGGGGGACAGGGCCCGTGTCGCGCACTGGGCGCCCTTTCTGACACACGTTCGACGGCGCCTGACCGGCCGAGACCGCCGTTGAACAGGTTGGCCGGCGGCCGCACCGTTCGGCTAGGGCAGCCGCGACGGGCGCAGCAGGACCGCGTCGGCCGCCCGATCCGGGTCGAGCGGCACAGGGCTGATCAGGACTGCCGGACCGCGGTGCAGGACGCCGTCGGAAAGCACGCGGCAGCGCACGCCGCCGCGCCCGCGCATGGCCTTATGGGCGCCCGGGGCGAGCATCTCATCCATCCAGGCACAGGGATGGGCGGGCCGCCCGGCTTTGAGGTGGACCAGACCGCCGCCGGATTCCAGCGCGAAGTCGTGCCCCAGTAGGGGCGCCAGCTGGGCTCCCCGGATCACGACGTTGCGCCGCGTCAGGAGCGGGTCAAGCGGTGCCGTCCCCAGCTCGGCGGCGATGGCTTCCAGGGCCTCCGCCGCGAAGACGGTGACGGCGGCGTCCATGTGCGCGGCCTTGCCGAAGAACCGGTCGCCGACGATGCCCTTGCCGGCAACCAGCTCCGCCTGCTCGGCATCAGTGGTGGGAACGTCGGCCGCACCCTCGCGGGCCCGGCCGAAGTAGGCGTGGGCCGGCGACACGAGAAGGTGCAGGATCTCGACGTCGTACCTGTAACTAGCCGTCATGCTTCAACGCTAGCCTGCGCCGAGACCCGAATACATCGGCCGTGCATCGGAACCCGTGCGGCCCGCTCGGGGCCGTCAGATGGTGAGTGCTACCTTGCCGCGCACCTGACCGCTCTCCAGGAAGCGGAATGCGTCTTCCGCCTCAGCCAGCGTGAAGGACCGGTGCAAGGCCGGGACCACCGTGCCCGCCGCGAGGAACGGGGCAAGGTCTTGCAAATCGGCGGCCCGGACGAGGCCGAGGAACAGGGTCAGCCGCTGGCTGATGAACGGTGACAGCGCCATGGCACCCAGCTGGCGGTGCAGACCCCCGGTCAGCTTCCCGCCCTCCTCACCGCCGGTGATGACGGCAGTTCCTGCAGGGGTCAGGGCGCGGCGCAGGCGTGAGATCCGCGGGTTTCCCGCAATGTCCAGGATGAGGTCGAAAGGCCCAGCGGCTGCGAAATCCTCGCGCGTGTAGTCGATGACGTTGTCCGCGCCGAGGGCGCGGACAAAATCGACCTTTTCCGTTCTGCAAACCCCGGTGACCTGCGCGCCATAGCCTTTGGCCAGCTGGACCGCGTAGCTGCCGACGCCGCCGGCGGCACCGGTGACCAGTACCTTCTGTCCCTCCCGGATCTTCCCCGCGCGCAGTCCCTGAAGAGCGGTCACTGCGGACACCGGCACCACTGCGGCCTGCTCGAAGGAGAGGGCCGGGGGTTTAGGCGCCAGTTTGGCCTCGGATGCAAGGGCGTATTCGGCGTAGGAACCGCGGCCGCTGCCGTACACCGCGTCACCAACGGCGAACCGCGTGACTTCGGGACCGACGGCCTCCACGGTCCCTGCGAGATCCAGGCCCAGTACCGCGCCCCTTGGTTTCCGCAAACCGAAGGCAACGCGGCCCAGGTACGGCAGGCCGGTCATGATGTGCCAGACACCGCGGTCGACACCGGCCGCCCGGACACGGACGAGCACATCGTCGCCTTTGACTTCGGGACGCGGCACCTGCTCCAGGCGCAGTACCTCCGGCCCCCCATAGCTTTCCCGAACAACTGCGCGCATGTGGTCCATGGTCCTGGTGCCGGCTACTTCAGGGCTTTCCTGGGTTGTCATATCGTTCTCCTTCCGGAAGTGCAGGGTTTTAGTACGGTGTACGAATACGGTATCGTACGATGTACGAAACTGGAAGAGCTGGGAGGAGGGTCATGAACGACGCAGGCGCGCTCGGAAGGGAGCGATCGAGGCTGACCCGCGAGAAGGTTCTGCAAACGGCCTTGGCATTGGCGGACCGGGACGGCATCGCGGCCCTGTCGATACGGTCCCTCGCCGTGAGCATGGGCACGAAGCCGATGTCCCTCTACTACTACGTGGCCAACAAGGACGAGATCCTTGACGGCCTCGTGGACCTCGTCTTCGCCGAGATCGATACCCCGCAGGCTGGAGGGGCCTGGCAGGAACAAATGCGCCGCCGCGCCCACTCGGTGCGCAAGGTGCTGCGCCGTCATCCCTGGGCGATCGGACTGCTGGAATCCCGGAAGGCTCCCGGCCCGGCGACCCTGAAACACCATGAGGCGACTCTCGCGACGCTGCGCGCCGCGGGGTTTACGGTCGAACAAACCGCCCGGGCCTATTCGCTCCTGGACAGCTACATCTACGGGTTCGCCCTCCAAGAGGCCGCGCTGCCTATAGCAGGCAATGGACCCATGGCGGAGGTGGCGGCTCCCATCATGGAACGGTTCGCCACCGGGGAATACCCGCACATGGTCGAGATCGCCACGCAAGTGGTCATGCAGCCCGGCTACGACTACGGGAACGAATTCGCCTACGGGCTTGAACTGATTCTCAACGCCTTGCAGCCGGTGCCGGCGGACTAGCTGCGAATGCTGCACATCGGCCGGGCGATGGTTTCCGGACGCATCGCCGGGCGCAACGTGGCGCAGGCTCCGAGCCTGCAGGACCTTGCGGTCGCGGAAGAGGTCGCCGTTGGCTGACGGCGACCCCCGTTAGTCAGCGAGGATGTGGTAGAGCGCGCGGCGGGTTTCATCGATCTTTTCCATCGCGGCCGTGCGTTGTTCCTCCGTTGCCGAGAAGCGGAACTGGTGGATGACGCCCATCAGTTTGCCCACGCTCTGATGAAACGCCGGGCCGGATCCCTGGGGGTCCGTGTTCCAGGCGTTTTCCAGCTCTTCGGCGTGCTCGGTCACGTAGGCCTTGCCCGCGTCGGTGAGCGTGAACTCCGTGCGGCGGCCGTCGCCGACAGGCGCGATGAGTTCCTCATCTACGAGCTGCTGGAGCGTGGGGTACACGGAGCCCGGGCTCGGCCGCCAGGCACCGGATGTCCTTTCGGCGATGGTCTTGATCAGGCCGTAGCCGTTGGACGGTGCTTCGGCCAGGAGGGACAGAATCGCCGAGCGGACGTCGCCCCTGTTGGCCCGGCGTGGGCCGCCCGGGCCAAATCCTGGACCGAAGCCCGGGCCGAAACCGGGCCCAAATCCGCGGCCTCCGCCGAAGCCGCCGTGTCCGTGGGGTCCGCGGCGACCCCGGCCGCGGCCGAACCGTCCCAGGGCTGGTCCGCCCTCTGTGAATTTATCGTCGTGAATGCCTTTCATAACGGCATCGTCCTTCCGGATTGATTGCGTTGCTCTGATGATCACCGATCCTTCGGCGATACTTAACGATGTATCGGTGAGTATCGGCGGTCAAGGGTCTTGTGAACCCGCCTGCGCGACGCCGGTGCGCGGGCGTACGGTCGGTTCCTGGCGTGGACGGTCCGCCGCACGGCGTGGTCCTGTCGCTGTGCAGTCAAAAGTAATAGTCAATTTTCCGAACCGCGGCCGAATTTACAACCACCCTTCCGAGTTCTGTGCACCGGAAGTTCTACAAGACGCGCCTTTTGCCGACTTGGCGTGAGGCTTCGAGGGCAAAGTCTGGTGCCGGGATCAACAAATTAATTTGTTTCCCGCAAATCCAGAGGTAACTTATGCCGGCTCTCTTCGTTACATTATTGGTGGCGGCGTGAAACGCTTCCGATTCGGGTCTACCCGCGAACCGAGCCCGGACGCAACGGCTGTGACACGGCCCATGAGCCGCCAAGGAGCGGAGATGAGGCCCGACGCGCCGCGGACGCCGCTGCGGCATCGCGCACTTCTCACGCTTTTATGGTTGTCTTTTTCGGAAACTGGCATAAAAAATATAAGTGTGTATGGTATTGGGTACACGCAAGCACAGAAAGGTGTGATTCTGTTGTCCGGTAAGTCGCCTAAGAGCGGTAGTGCCAAAAAAACGGGAAAGACGATTCTCGAAAAGCGGGCCGAAAAAAAGGCTAGAAGCGAATCCAGCGATAGCCTGTTCGCAAAGCCGCGCAAAAACCAGCGCTAAACAAGCCGCGGGCGGCCAGATGCGAGACTCCTAGCCCCGTCGGCCGCCCGCACCCCTTCTGCAGCACCATTCCTGACGCACCACTCCTGACGTGCACCCCTGGAACCGCGAGCCCTTCGTTTCAGTCACAAGGATAAGAACCATGAACACCAGCTACAACGCCTTGATCGTTCCGGCCCGACTCACTCAACGCGTGCGCATCGAATGCGTGGACACCGCGGTGCTCAGCCTGCAGGAACTGGTGGCCGGGAACATCGAGTCCATCTCCGGCAGGAACTGGCATGCCTATCTGAACGACGAGGGATACCGCCTGCCGCAGAATGACCGGGCCGAGGTCCTTCTCCGCGAGGCAGGCGTCGCTCTGGATGACACCGTCAACGGCACGGCGGTGTTCCTTGGCCATGGGCCCCGGGGGGAAGAAGCCCACGCTCCCGTCCACCTCATCCGGCTGGCCGAACAGCTTTTCGATCTGCCGCTGGCAGCCTAGGCCAATGGTCGTCCGGGCCATCCAATCCACGCGTGACCTGCGGCAATGCCTACCCCGCCCCGCGACTCGGCCGGGCTAATATGGAGCCAACCAGTCGAATGTCGTGCTGCCACGGCCTTGTCCCCAGCGCAGCGTGAGCAGGAATCACCAGCGCAAAGCGCTGTCGCACCGGACCGGCGGCCAAGCGCGCAGGCGCGGGACCGCCGTCGGGCTCGAGCGGCAGGTTTTCGAACGGCTGAGTTAAAGGGATTGGGTTGGCAGATGAGCACTGGGGCAGCAGCGCGGAACAACGTCCACGTGTACGGGCCGGAAGACGGCCCGGTCCTGGTGTTCGCGCACGGCTTCGGCAGCGACCAGAGCATGTGGGTAAGGATCCTGCCCTGGTTCACGGACCGTTACCGCGTGGTCCTGCTGGACCACGTCGGCTCCGGCGGTTCCGACCCGTCCGCCTATGACTCGGCCGCCTACTCCAGCCTGGACACCTACGTCGATGACCTGATGGACGTCTGCGCCGAGCTCGGCCTGGAAGACGCCACGCTCATCGGCCACAGCGTCGGAGCCATGATGGCCGTCAGCGCCGCCGTCCGGGATGACGGCCACCGCTTCGGCCGCCTGATCCTGCTGACCGCGTCCCCCAGCTACCTGGACCACCCCGAGGACGGCTACGTGGGCGGGTTCAGCCGGGAGGACCTCGACGACGTCTTCGAATCCCTGGACGCCAACTACGTCGTCTGGGCCGAGTCGATGGCCCCGGTCTACATGAATACGCCGCACGCGCCCGAACTCRAGCACGAAATCCAAGGTAGCTTCGGCCGGATCAGCCCCCGTATTGCCCGCGACTTCGCCCGGGTCGCCTTCCTGTCCGACGTGCGGCACCTGCTCGCCGACGTCACCCTCCCCGTGCTGGTCCTGCAAAGCACCGACGACGTCGTCACGCCGGACCATGTGGGCACCTACCTGCACCAGGAGCTCCCGGCCGGCACGCTGGTCCGGCTCGCGGCCACCGGCCACTTCCCGCAAAGCAGCGCGCCGGAGGAAACCGCCACCGCCATCCTCGAATTCCTCAAGCAGCCGTGAGCCAGGCGACCACCGAAGCCCTCGACTACGGGCAACTCTTCCACCGGGCGCCGGCAGGCTACATTGTGGCCGGCACCGATGGCACCATCCTGGCCGCGAACGCCACGATTTGCGCCTGGACCGGGGCCGAGGCCGGGGCCCTCGACGGCGCGCGCGTGCTGGACCTCATGCCGGCCGGCGATCGGCTGATGTTCCGCACCCACGCCGGGCCGAAGCTGGAACGCGACGGCCACCTCGCCGAACTCTCGCTCGAATTGCTGGGGCCGGACGGCCAGCGGCAGCCGGTGCTGCTCTCGATTACCCGCACCCTGGACGGCCCGGAGCCACGGGACCTGATGATCTTCTTCGCCGCCCCCGAGCGGCGTCGTTACGAGCGCGAACTGGCCGGCGCCTACCGGAAGCTCGAGGACGCCGAGGCGGAGCGCACGGTGCTGCTGCAGGAAGCGCGCCACCGGGCACTGCATGATCCGTTGACCGGACTGCCAAACCGGCGGCAGCTGCAAGCGAGCCTGCTGGCCGCGCTCGCCCGCGCCGCTGGACAGCGGCACCGGGTGGGCCTGCTGTTCTGCGACGTTAACAACTTCAAGCAGGTGAACGACACCCTGGGCCACGCGGCCGGGGACGAAGTCCTGGAGCACGTAGCGCGGATGCTGGCGGCGGCGGTGCGCGGCGACGACCTGGTGGCGCGGTACAGCGGCGACGAATTCGTGGTCCTGATCCCATGGCTGGCGTACTCGGAGGAGCTGGAGGCGGTGGCCGACCGGGTCCGGGACTGCCTTGCCGGTGCCGTCAGTGTCGCCGGGGCCGAACTGCGGCTGGGCATGTCCGTTGGCCTGGCGGAGACGGCCGTGCCGGCGGGTGCCGAGACGGACGACTATCCGGAGCTGGCCAAGGCCCTGCTGTTTGCCGCCGACCAGGACATGTACCGGGTGAAGTCCGAAATGCACGGCGCCCCGTTGGCCGGCCTGTGCTGACCCGCTTCCGCTGACCCTCCGCTGATCTTCCGGAAACGCGACGACGACGGCGGGAAGCTCCCGCCGTCGTCGAGGTGTTGCTGGTGACCGTGCTGCTAAGCGGAGGCCGAATCCAGGTTGGCCGCACCCTGGTTCAGGCTGAGCGTGAAGGTGTTGGCGCCGGTGGCGTGGACCGCGATGTTGGACTTCGCGGTGTTGTGCCGGACCGAAAGTTCGTGGACCAGGGCGTCGAGCTCGTGGTGCATCGTGGAGTGGTCCCAGAGCTTGTGGGTGACAGTGTGGGCAGATTCAAACGTCATTGTTTAGTGTTCCTTCGTCATTCCGGGGTGTCCGGCAGGGGGCGTCGATGCCCTTCCTGCCTTTTTATGATGCACAGCGTCGCGGGGGGTGCTCAAGCCAGATGGCGAATATTGCGGGTGAGACTCATCACAGCCGCACCCGGCGGCACGCGGACTCAGACGTCGATGGTGACGACGGCACGCCCCCGGTGAGCGTCCACACGGGCTCCGGCCATGGCTCAGGCCGGCGGCCGGAAGCGGTCCTGGATCGGGCCGTACCGGGCGCGCAAGGGCACCGCGGCTTCGATCAGAATGTCACGCAGCCAGTCCTTGAACGGGTCCTCGGCGAGCCATGGGTTCCAGACCATGTCGATCCCGAGGGTCTGGATCGGGAACGGGAACTCCTCCATCCGCAGGTCGAAGCGGCCCTCGAAGGCCAGTCCCACCTGATACCGGTGCACCGCAACGCCGCCGGCCTGGGCGATCAGGTGTGGGATGAACAGGTAGTCGGACACCCGCTGCCGGATCGTGTACGGCACCTTGCGTTCGTCCAGGATCTCGTAGGGCCGCATGCGTTCCGGGGACGCGTCCAGGACCACGTGGGGCACGGTCTCCAGTAGCTCCAGCGCAGTGGCCTCGCGTGGCGAGTCCCAGGAGGTGACCACCGCCCAGCGGTCGTCGTAGAGGCGCTCACGCGGGTACGGGGCGGCAAAGGTTTCGGGAAGCAGCAGGACGTCCGCCGCGTCCTCCGCGAACACGCCGACAGTCGCCGACGACGTGGTGCGCAGCCGCAGGATCGTGTTGGGCGCTCGCTCCGCCAGCAGCCGGGTGATGTTGCTGCCAATGACAAAGGCGGTGCTGTTGGTCATCGCCACCGTGATCAAGCGGCCGTCGCTGGCCGGGTCAAAAGGGGCGGCATTGACCAGCCTGGCCGCCTGCGTGAGCGTCTGACGCAACRCGGGCATCAGTTCGGCCGCCCGCGGCGTCAGGACCATTCCGCGGCCCTGCCGGACCAAAAGTTCGTCGCCGAGCAGACGCCGCATCCGCGTCAGCGCGTGGCTCATGGCCGGCTGCGACARGCCGATCTTGCCGGCAGCGTGGGTTACGGACTGCTCTTCCAACAGCGCCAGCAGCGGCACCAGCAGGTTCAGGTCCACTGAGGCCAGTCGGGCCAGCTCGCCGTCGGTCTCGGAACTCCCCGGCGTCGTTGCCATTGCACCCCTCATCTGTCGCTCGCCGACCAGTCGGCGCTGGGCCCATTCTATTGGTTCATTCACACTGTGCATGCCAAGGATAAGAAGTATTCATTTGTCGACAGTCCCGGCGACTGGGACACTCGAAACACCGCCGGTTGTGACCGGCACCACTGTTTTTCAAAGGAGAAAGCCATGAAGATCGTCCTCGACCGACCGCGCTGCGAAGGCCACGGCCTGTGCGAGGAAGTCGCCCCGCAGTTGATGCACCTGGACGGCGAGGGTGAACTGGTGCTGGACATCGAGACGGTGGACGTGGCCCTCCTTGACCCGGCGAAGGCCGCGGTCCGCGTCTGCCCCGTTGCCGCGCTGCGGCTGGCCTGACCATGGGACTGAAACGCATCGTCGTCGTCGGGAATGGCATCGCCGGACTTACCGCAAGCGACTCGCTGCGGGCAGCCGGCTTCGATGGCGAACTGACCGTGGTGGGCGATGAGTACCACGCGCCGTACAGCCGGCCCGCCCTGTCGAAGGCCGCGCTGCTGGACTCCGGTGACATGACCTCCCATCAGCTACCCGCCGCCACCCACGAGGCCCACGAGATCCTGGGCGTGGCTGCGGCGCGGCTCGATGCCGAGAAGAAGGTGTTGCACCTCGACGACGACACCGGCCTTCCGTTCGACGGCCTGGTCATCGCCACCGGCTCCCGGGCCCGCCGCCTCAGCATGGCCGAACACCCGGGGAACCACGACGGCGAGCTCACCCTCCGCACCCTCGAGGATGCGCTGGCGCTGCGCCGCCGGCTCGCGAATCAGCCGTCCGTCGTCGTTATCGGCGGGGGAGCTCTGGGGATGGAGATCGCCTCCGGCTGCCTTTCCGTGGGCTGCGGCGTGACCCTCGTGTCGCAGGGCCGCCCCCTGACCAAACAGCTGGGGCCCTACCTGTCCGGTGTCTTCCTGGCCGCTGCTGTCGGCCACGGACTCAAGCTCGCGCCGTCCCCCGCGGTCGAACTGCGCAGCCCCGGCCGGGGTGTGGCCGCCGCGCCGACGGTGGTGGCACTCGCCGATGGGTCCCGCATCGAAGCCGAACTGGTGATCAGCGCTGTCGGGGATATCCCCAACACCGAGTGGCTGGCCTCCAGCGGACTCCTGACCGGCGGCCGGCTCGAAGTGGACTCCCGCGGGCGGGTCCGGCCGGACATCATCGCCGCCGGAGACGTGGCAGCGTTCCCGACGGCCCGGGGCATCCAGCGGGTTCCGCTGTGGACCAGCGCCATCGAGCAGAGCAAGACCGCGGCGCTGGCACTGCTGGGCGGTGACGGCGCCCCGGCGCTCGACTTCAAGCCTTACTTCTGGACCGAGCAGTTCGGTCTCGGCCTCAAGGCGAGCGGGTTCCTGCCCCTGGCCGGCGCCCCCGATTACCTCGACGGCGATCCGCAGGACGGGCCCTCCCTCATGCGCTGGTCCCATGCCGACGGGAGCGGCACGGCCGTCGCCATCAACAAGCGGATCCCCATTCCCAAGCTGCGGCGCCTGAGCGAAGCCGCCCCCGAGGTCGCATCGCCCGCCGCGTAAGACCGCCACTGACGGGCGGCGGCCGGGTCAGGCCCGGTGTCCGCCCAGCCGGCTCACCATGGCGGGGTCGCGGTGGTCGAAGAAGACGCTGGCGCCCGTGTCCAGGGTGGCGATCTGGTCCATCTGCTCGTCGGTGAGGGTGAAGTCGAAGACGGCCAGGTTCTCCGCCATCCGCTCGGGACGTACGGATTTGGGGATGACGACCACTTCGCGCTGGATGAGCCAGCGGAGCACCACCTGCGCCACCGACTTGCCGTGGGCTTCGGCGATGGCGCTGAGGACCGGATCGGTGAACAGGTTGTTCCTGCCTTCGGCGAGCGGGCCCCAGGATTCGATCTGCACGCCGCGTTCGCGCATCAGCGCCTGGTCGGCGGCGCGCTGGAAGAAGGGGTGGGTCTCGATCTGGTTCACGGCCGGCACGATCTCGTTGTGGTCGATGAGGTCGACCAGCCGGTCCGGGTAGAAGTTGGACACGCCGATGGCGCGGGCCAGGCCTTCCTTGTTGATGTCCTGCATGGCCCGCCACTCGCTGTAGTAGTCGCCGAGCGGCTGGTGGATCAGGTATAAGTCGAGGTAGTCCATCCCGAGCCGGCGGAGCGAGTCGGCAAAGGCACGCTTGGTGTCGTCCTGGACGCTGCCGGCCGGGGCGTGCTGGATCCACAGCTTGGTGGTGACGAAGAGTTCCCCGCGGGGGAGGCCGCTGGACTTGATCGCGGCACCCACCGCCTCCTCGTTGCCATACGCGGCCGCCGTGTCCAGGTGGCGGTATCCCGCGGCGAGGGCCGCTTCCGCGGCGGCTTGGGTTTCCTCGGCGGGGATCTGGTAGACGCCGAAGCCAAGGATCGGCATCTGGACGCCGTTGTTCAAGGTCACGTGGTGCATGGGGTTCCTTCCGACGAAGCTTTAGTTTCCGATTGCCGTGCTGAGGCTGAGGTCGCGCCACCGGTCCAGGTCCGCGCGTTCGGCCTGGGCGACGGCGCCGAAGGCATTGAAGGCGTCCTCACCGAGAACCAGCAGGGCCGGCGGGTCCGCGCTTTCGGCGACCGCCAGGATGGCCTCCGCGGCTTTGGCCGGATCGCCCTGCTGCGTGCCGTGGACGGTGTCGTTCTCCTTGCGGCGTTTCCCGGCCGTCTCCGCATAGTCCCCGATCGCCGTCGCCGATTGGGTTAGCGAGCGGCCGGCGAAGTCGGTCCGGAACGCGCCGGGCTCAATGACCGTGACGTGGATGCCGAGCGGCTGGAGTTCGTTTCGGAGCGATCCGGAAATGCCTTCCAGGGCAGCCTTGGTGGCGGAGTAGTAGCCGGAACCCGCCGCCTTGATGCGCGCTCCGATGGAGGAGATGTTCAGGATGGACCCCGCCTTCCTGGCACGCATGTCCGGGAGGACGGCCTTGATCATGTCGACGGCGCCGAAAACGTTGGTGTCGAACAACCGTCGGATGTCGGCGTCGTCCGCTTCCTCCACCGCGGCACGGTAGCCGTAGCCGGCGTTGTTGACCAGAACATCGACGCCGCCGAAGCGCGTCCGGGCCTGCTGGACCGCCGCGCTGATCTGGTCCCGGTCGGTGACGTCGAGGGGGAGCGCCAGCGCGGTATCGGGGAACGCGGCCGCGATGTCCTGCAGCGTGCTGACGTTCCGCGCCGTGACTACGGCATTGTGGCCGCGCGCCAGCACTGCCTGGGCGAGGGCCCGGCCGAGTCCGGTGGAGCATCCTGTGATCAGCCATGTTGCCATGAGGGCTTCCTTTCGCGTGATGCCCGTGGGTGGGCTTGGTACCCATCCAACACGAGAAGAGCCCCGGCCGGGAGGGCCTGCGGTAGAGGTATTCGCAGAACCAGGAGCACGGCGCCGCGTGAGCCGGGTGGCGGCGCCTTACCCCTCTCCCGCCGTCCACTAGGCTGGCAGCATGACCAGCCCCGGTGACCTTGCCGCCACCCTGATAGGCGTCGGGCTGCTGCTGGCGCTGACCCTCGGAGTGCTGGCACTCTACCGGGTGCCCCGGCGCTTCGCCCCCGCCTGGGCCATCCTTCGGGGGACTGTGCAGCTGGCCGCCATCAGCCTGATCCTCAGCGGCATCATCACCAACCCGCTCTGGGTGGCCGTCGCCTTGCTGGTGATGTTCACCGTCGCCGCGGCCACAGCCGGCCGGCGCCTTGGCAAGGACTGGCAGAGCTTTGGACAAGTCAGCGCGGCGATGGCGATGGGCGTCCTAGTGACGCTGACGATCGTCTTTGCCACCGGGGCCGTGGAACTGACCCCCCGCTACGCCCTGGCGCTCGGCGGAATCGTCATCGGCAACGCGATGAGCATTGCCACGCTCGCCGGCCGGCACTTCAACGAAACGGTCGACTCCCGGTGGGATGAGGTGGAGGGGTGGCTGGCGCTGGGAGCAACGCCCCGGCAATCCACCACCGAACTGGCGCGCTCTGCCGTTCGTTCAGCGCTGATCCCGTCCACGGACCAGACCAGGACGACGGGATTGGTCACCCTGCCGGGCGCCTTCGTGGGTGCGATTTTTGGTGGAATCTCGCCGATCGCCGCCGGCATGTTCCAGATTGTGGTGCTGGCGTCCATCATGGCGGCCGGTTCAATCACCGCAGTGGTTGTGGTCGGCTTCCTGGCGCCGGTGCGCACCCGCCCCGTTCCGCTGGGTTAGCTTCGACGTCGGTCGTATACAGGGGCGCGGTTTCGGCGGCAGTCCGTGCCTTGTCCAACTCCTCCGCGGGTAAAGGACGCGAGATCAGGTAGCCCTGGGCCGTGTCGCAGCCCAGTTCGCGCAGCACGGCCAGCTGGGCTTCCCGTTCAACTCCCTCGGCGGTCGTCTTCAGGCCGAGGGCCTTGGCCGGGGTGATGACCCCGGCGACGAGAATGGCGGAGGTCGGGTCAGTGTCAATGGCGTCGATAAAGGACTTGTCGAGCTTCAGCCCGGTGAGCGGCAGGTCGCGCAGCATCGCCAGGGACGAATACGCGGTGCCGTAGTCGTCCAGGGCCACCCCTATTCCCGAGCCAATCAGGGCCCGGAGCTGCTCCGTGGCGGCGTGGAGGTCCACGATCGCGGCGGTCTCGGTGATCTCGATGTTCAACAACGACGCCGGTACGCCATGCCTCTGCAGGGCTGCCTGGAGATCCTCAATCAGGCTTCCTGCCGCCAGTTGTAGCGACGAGATGTTAACCGAAACGGCCCGCGGGATACCCGCGTCCGCCCATAGCCGGGCTTGGGCGCAGGCTTCGTCCATGACCCATCGTCCGATCGCATGGATATCGCCGGTGTGTTCGGCCACCCGGATAAACTCGTCTGGCGAAACCGTCCCGAGTTCAGCGTCGTGCCACCGCAGAAGGGCCTCCACCCCGGGGCAGGCGCCGGTGGCGATGTCCATCAGGGGTTGGTAGTGCAGGCTGAAGCCATCGCTGGAAAGGGCATAGGGGAGTCGACGGCGGATGAGGGCCTGGCGGGCGAACCGGGTAACCGGCCGGAAGGGATCAATGCGGCCCAAACGGTCCTTTCCCTCAAGCTTGGCCTGCAGCATGGCGGCGTCGGCCTGGCGGATCAGGTGCTCCAACCGTTCAGCCGGGTCCGCTGAATCGACGTCGGATGACATGGCCAGGCCGAGGGTGGCCGTCAGCCGGAACTCATGCCCTTCGTGGATGAACGGGTCTTCGAGCGACCGCAGGACCCGGTAGGCAATCGACCGGGCCATGGGTTCGTCGACCTCGACCAGCAGCAGGGCAAATTCGTCACCGCCCAGCCTGGCCACCAGATCAGACCCCCGGGTACAGGCCTCGAGGCGGGCCGCAAACGAGCCCAGCGCCGCGTCCCCGGCCCGGTGCCCAAAGGTGTCGTTGGCGATTTTGAAATCATCCAGATCCACGTACAGCAGGCCCGCCGGGAGTGAGCCCGGGCCGCCCATCAGCGACGGACCGCGCTCCTCGAGCTGTCTTCTGTTCGCCAGCCCGGTCAGCGGGTCGTGCAGTGCGGCGTGGCGGAACACATCGGACAGGCCCTCGAAGACCTCGGACACGGGAACGATGCGCGGGCCGTTGGCTGCGAGCACCAGCAGATCCTGGTACCGGTTCGCCTCGGGCCGGTTCAGCACCGCGGCCGACGCGGCGTGAAGATCCAGGGACGGGTGCAAAACGGATCCGTGCAACGGCAACAAGGCGGCCGCGTACCCCCGGGCGTTGAGGGCCCTGCCGTAGCCCAGCCGTCCCGTCATCTCGTGATCAAGCTGGTCCCGGGTCAGCAGGGACAACGATCCGTCCACGTCAATAGCAATGCCCCGCAGCGTGCGGTCTTCACGAAAGAGCGCCTCAATTTCACGGGCAGGGGTCTTTCCGGGCACAACGAGGGCGCCTTGACCTAGGTCGCCGAGGGTGGGCGCCGAGGCGCGCGGAGGCCGGCGGGATTTACCGGAATCAGTGGTCACCGCTTCTGGATACCCGAGAAATGTAAACAGATCATGAATTCGGGGCCATTGTTGCGGACTGCCGCGGGTCAGGCGCTGGGCAGTGCGACAAATTTCTGGCCGCTGTCCCTCAGCGCGCCCAGCGAACGCACAAGGCCCGGCGTGGTGCCGCCGGACGGGTGGTTGCCGTGGATGATGACGATGTCTCCTGACCGTGCCCGGGAGACCTCGTTGACGACCGTGGCTGCCGGAAAGGTGGCGCCGCCGTCGCCGTTGATGCTAAACCCGGTTGGAACCAGCCCCAATGCGCGGACAATCTCGGCCGAGACCTCGTCCAGGTGGGCGGTGCCGGGCCTGAAGTAGTGGGCGCGCTGGCCGGTCAACTCGGTTAGGCGGGCGTCGTTGGTCATGATTTCGTCGAACACCTCACCGGGGTTTCTGGTGCCCGGGATGCCGTATGCGCTCTTGCCGCTGACGGAAAGCGCGGCATGCGAAGTGCCGTGGTTGCCGAGTTCGAAGAGCGGGTCGCCAGCCAACTCCTTGGCCAAGGACTGGTTGGCTGCGATCCATCTCGAATTCAGGAACAAAGTGGCCGGGACGTGTTGCTGCCGCAGCAGCGTCAGCAACGCCAGATCGGCGGAATTTCCGCTGGAGCCGCCGCAAAAATCAATGGTCAAGGCCACGCCCGCCGCCCCTGGCGGCAGCCGGGTCAGCACGCCGGGGGCCTCGGTGCCCCAGTAATTGGCTTTGCGGCCGGCGTAGGTACTCGTGATTTTGTCCCGGGTGGGTACGGGCTGTGGCTGCACGGGCTGTGGCTGCGCGGCGTGACCCACCGGTAGCGCTGCGGCAGGTTCCGGGGCAGGCGGGGCATCCGCTGGCGATGGAGCCCCTTGCCGGTCGGCGGAACAGCCGGCCAGTGCCGCGACGGCCGCAACCATAAGGAACGACCGCCGGTCGGGTGTCCACACCACAGCTAAGTTCCGATCTTTCCGATTGCCGATGACCCGGCCCGGCGGCCGTGAGCCCACCGTCTATACGTTGACAATGATACGAGTTCGCGGGCAGGCAGGTGCGCCCTCTGGGGGCCGTTTGAGGAAGTTTTTCCCAGCATTCGCCGACGCGCTAAGCGCAGTTCACGGCGTGTTGACTCCCGCTGTATCAATCGGTGCTGATGACCGGGCTGCCTAGCCGGACAGGCGCGCCTTGGCGGCATGCTCAACGAGAATCGGTACGAAGTCCCGGATCCGGCCTTCGTTCAGTGACTCGTGTTCTTCCCGCACAGCAGCTTCGATGCTCGAGCGCGGGGCCTCCGGAAATCGTTCCGCCAGCCGGTCGACCACTGTCCCGATCGCCTTCAACTCCTCGTCCCTGTTCACTAGTCCAGTGTCGCGTCGGTCGCCCGCGCCGGTCAAGGTCTCGCGCTAGTCCCGCCGACCGGCATGCCCTCCGGCTACACGGAAACGCCACCCGGCGGCTGGCCGGGTGGCGTTTTTGGAGTGCTGCCGTACTGACGGTGACAGCCCCGCGTTCGGTCGGCGCTTAGTTCCCGGAGTTGCTGCCGCCTCGGTGGTCGGATCTGTCGCTATTGTCGCTGCCGTCCTGGTTATCCCCGGCGTTGGTGATGGAGGCGACGACGCCGGTTTGTTCGTTGAGCAGGACCTTGTCGGTGCGTTGCTTGTTGAAGTTGAACATGGCGGTCAGCGGGCCCGCTGAGGCGTCGGCGGAGGCGTCGCCGATCTGGCCGGTGTGCCAGTTGTCCTCGATGAAGCGCAGGACCGAGGCCTGGTCCGTCTCGGTGTGGTCCACGAAGTTCTTCTTCGCGTACGGGGAGATGACCACCAGCGGCTGGCGCGGGCCGGGGCCACAGCGGTCGGCGTAGCCGCCGGCCATCGGCACGCCGCTGGCGGCGGCGCTCTGGCACCAGGCGGCGTCGTCGGCGCTGTTGGAGGAGTTCTTCACCTTCGCGGCGGCGTGGTCGTACCAGCCGTCCGAGTCGTCGTAGGCGAGGACGACGGCGGTGTTTTCCCAGTTCTTGGACTTCTGGATCTGGTTGACCGTGGCGGTGATGAACTTCTGCTCATCGATCGGGTCGGAGTAGGCGGCGTGCCCGTCCTGGGACATGCCCGCCTTCAGGAAGGAGACGGACGGCATGTTGTCCGAGTTGACCACCTTGTTGAAGTCGGTCAGGTCGTATTGGTGGTTCGCCTGGCCGTTGTGGCCGATCTCCGCGTCCGAGGCCGGGGCGAGGTGGTGCGGGTTGGCCGTGGACTTGTAGTACTGGAACGGCTGGTGGTGCGG
>NZ_JBFRFD010000007.1:0-21427 GCF_052114645.1 Arthrobacter sp. 2YAF22_2 | reverse complement strand
ATCCAAAACCACAAAAAGCTTTCCACCCCCCACCATGCGATGAGGAGTCATATCCGGTATTAGACCCAGTTTCCCAGGCTTATCCCAGAGTTAAGGGCAGGTTACTCACGTGTTACTCACCCGTTCGCCACTAATCCCCGGTGCAAGCACCGGATCATCGTTCGACTTGCATGTGTTAAGCACGCCGCCAGCGTTCATCCTGAGCCAGGATCAAACTCTCCGTTGAAGWAAAACAGACACACCATGCRCCCCCGGGAAAACGGGAAGCACACAATGCACAAAATTTGAAACCAGCCAAAAACACCAGACCACACCACGGGGTGGCRGGTCCGGCAAATTCAACCAATTCAATACAATAAATTGGTATCAACAAACTTGGCACACTATTGAGTTCTCAAACAACAGACACACCCGGCACCACCACAACCCCACAGGGCCGCGGATCGCTCCGGAGCAACTTTTCAAACTTACCCGCGTGCTTCACCCTAGTCAAATCAGCGTTTCCGACTCAGTGTTCCCGTGGGCTTCGTGGTCTTCTTAGCGGATCAACTCCGGGGAGCAGCGCGGAAATAAACTCTACCACCACTTGGGCCGGCTGACAAAGCGGCCCCTGGAAGCGCCCCTGCGACCCCTTATCGGGTCCGTCCGGCGGGCACAAACGAAAGGCCCGGAACCGCCGGGGTTCCGGGCCCTCCCTGGTCCTCGGGCCGCTCCTAGCCGATGGCCTTGAAGTACGCGGCGCCCAGCGGAGGCAGCGTTACGGTGAGCGTGGCCGGTTGGCCGTCAATGCCCTCGTCGGACGCTGTCAGGGGTCCCTCGTTCAGCACGCCGGAACCGCCGTAGTTTGCGGCATCGGTGTTTAACACTTCCTGCCACTGGCCCGATGCCGGGACTCCCAAGCGGAAGTCGGTGTGCGGGCCGCCGGAGAAGTTCAGCGCGCAGACCAGCGGAGTGCCGGCGGCATCGCGCCGGATGAAGGTCAAGACGTTCCGGTCGGAGTCGCCGCCGTTGATCCACTGGAAGCCGTCGGGATCGTTATCCCGTTCATACAGGGCCGGGGTGGAACTGTAGAGCTCGTTGAGGTCCTTGGTGAGGAGCTGAATGCCCCGGTGCGCGGGGATGTCGGCCAGCCACCAGTCCAAGCCGTACTGTTCGGACCATTCCGCTTCTTGGCCGAACTCTGTGCCCATGAAGATTAACTGCTTGCCGGGGTGGGCCCACTGGTAGCCCAGGAAGGCGCGCAGGTTGGCCAGCTGTTTCCAGCGGTCGCCGGGCATCTTGCGCAGCATCGAGCCCTTGCCGTGCACCACCTCGTCGTGGCTGATCGGCAGCAGGAAGTTCTCCGTGTAGGCGTAGACCATCGAGAAGGTCACGGTGCCGTGGTGCCATTTCCGGTTGTACGGGTCCTCGGCCATGTACTTGAGCGAGTCGTGCATCCAACCCATGTTCCACTTGATGCCGAAGCCTAGGCCGCCTTGGCTGGTGGGGGCGGTGACCCCGGGGAAGGCGGTCGATTCCTCGGCGATCATGACCGCGCCGGGGTGCGTCTTGTAGACCGTGGCGTTGACTTCCTGCAGGAAGGAGATCGCTTCGAGGTTCTCCCGGCCGCCGAAGCGGTTGGGCTGCCACTGGCCCTCTTCGCGGGAGTAGTCGAGGTACAGCATCGAAGCCACGGCGTCGACGCGCAGGCCGTCGATGTGGAATTCGTCCAGCCAGTAGAGCGCATTGGCAACCAGGAAGTTGCGGACCTCGCGTCGGCCGAAGTCGAAGATCAGGGTGCCCCAGTCCGGGTGCTCTCCGAGGTTTGGGTCCGAGTGCTCGTACAGCGGCCCGCCGTCGAAGCGGGCCAGCGCCCACTCGTCCTTGGGGAAGTGCGCCGGGACCCAGTCCAGCAGCACGCCGATGCCCGCCTGGTGCAGTTCGTCCACGAGGTGCCGGAACTCGTCGGGGTGCCCGAAGCGCGAGGTCGGCGCGAAGTACGACGTGACCTGATAGCCCCAGGAGCCGCCGAAGGGGTGTTCGGCGACAGGCATGAACTCCACATGCGTGAAGCCGAGCCACTTCACGTATTCGACGAGCTCCTTGGCCAGTTGGCGGTAGTCGAGTCCGACCCGCCACGAACCCAGGTGGACTTCATAGACACTCATCGGGGAGTTGTGCGGATCCCGGGCGGCGCGCGCCTCCATCCATTCGGTGTCTTTGAAGGCGTATGAGGGCTCCACGACCCGGGAAGCGGTCAGCGGCGGGACTTCCGTGCCGAAAGCGAGCGGATCGGCTTTCTCCACCCAGTAGCCATGCCTGGTCTTGATCTCGAACTTGTAGCACGCCCCTGCCACAACGCCGGGGATGAACAGCTCCCATACCCCCGAGGAGCCGAGTGAGCGCATGGCGAATTCCCGGCCGTCCCAGCCGTTGAAGTCGCCCTTGACCCGCACGGCCTCGGCATTCGGCGCCCACACGGCAAAGGAAACGCCGTCGACGTCGCCGAGCGCCGACTTGTAATGCTGGACGTGCGCGCCCAGGACATCCCAGAGGCGCTCGTGCCGGCCTTCGCCAATCAGGTGCAGGTCGATCTCGCCCACGGTCGGCAGGTAACGGTACGGTTCGTCCGTCCGCTGCGGGGCCTGCCCTTCATAGGTAACCTCAAGCCGGTAGTCCGGGACATGGCCCTCGTCCATGGGCTCCAGCACGGCCACCCAGACGCCGCCGGATTCGTGCGACATCGGAACGCTGCCTGCCGCGGTCACCACGGAAACGGCCTCCGCCAGGTGCTTCACGGTGCGGATGGTCACGTGGCCGTGGTCGTCAAGGTGGGCACCCAGGACCGAGTGCGGCGCGTGATGCTCTCCGGCGCCGACCCGCGCAAGGGTTTCCCCATCCACGGGCATCGGGACGCCGGGTCGATCGGTACGTGCTGAACCTGTCATTTTGTTACCTTCCGCTGCGGCTTCGGCGGGAACGCCGGAGCCTGTACTGCCGAGGAGACTGCGGGACGCGTTCACGGGAATGGCTAGCCAGTCCGGCCTGTTCCGCAGTTCGTAAATAACTTCATAGAGAGCCTTGTCGAGCCACAACGCGACGAACAGGGGCGAGTCGCGGTCGACGCTGCCGGGCGTGACCTCCGCATAGCCGGCCAGGAAAGCCACGGCGCAGTCGTCCACCCAGTCCGCGGGGACGACGGCGCCGTCGTACTCACGGACCGCTGCGCCGGCTGCGTAGTCGAAGGACCGCAACATGCCGACGACGTCGCGCAGCGGCACGTCCGGGAAGTTGCGTTCGGAGATCGGCCGCAACGGTTCACCCTCAAAGTCCAGGATTGCCCAGCGCGCCGGGGTCCCTGCCGCGCCTGGGACCTGCAGGATCTGGCCCAGGTGCAGGTCTCCGTGGATCCGCTGAAGCGGCCCCGCACCGTTGCCTTCGAGGCGCGCCAAGAGCGCCTCCAGTTCATCGTCGAAGGGCCCGACGGCGGCGCCGGCTTCGGCCCACGACTGCCGGACCCGCCGGGCGACGGCGGGCGCGATGTCGCCGCCCGGCACCTTCTCGGCGGCAGTGCCCAACGCTTCGGCCAGCCGGCGGTGCACCGTGGCCGTCGCGACACCCAGGGCGCGCGCCTCGGCACTGAAGTCGGTTCCCGTGCTGGCAGCATCGACTGCCAGGCGCCAAGCGTCACGGCCGCCGGCGAGAAATTCATGGGCGACGGCAAGCTCGCCGCGGGCCGCGGGGGCGGCCTCCGGGGTGTCGTTGGACGGGGCCGTCCATTCGCCGGTGACCCAGCCCAAGGTGGCCGGCACCTCGACGGTCCGGGCCGAGGTCAGCGCCGCCCCGATCTCCACCTCCGGATTCTGCCCCGCGGAAAGCACCCGGAAGAACTTCAGGATCGCGGCCGAGTCGCCGTCGTCGACAATCACCGACGTGTTGGACTGTTCGCCGGAGAGCACCCGGACCTTGCCGGTGGCGAAGGGCAGCCGGTAGTCCGATTCCACCAGGTGGCCGGCGGCGGCACCGTCGGCCGTGGCGGCCCGGGCGCGCATCAACTCCAGCCAGGCCGCGATGAACGCCGGGTCGTGGACGCCGTCGTAGATCCAGCCGTGGATCGGGTCGGCGCCTTCCGCGGGAATTTCCCCGAGCAGGGCGGCTCCGGCGCCCGCCAGCGGCAGCGGGCGGGAACTGAGCGGCACCTGGACGACGTCGGTGCGGTCGCCGTCCGCCGTCGGATACGTGACGGCGAGCAGCAGCACCTCGAGCCCGGCCCCGGCCTCCGGAAGCCCGGCGCCCGGGCCGCCCGCGAGGTGCACCCGGCCCACCGGTGCGAAGCTGAACCGGGCACTTTTGACGGGGAACCAGCGCTGGCGCGGCAACCAGCCGCGGAGCAGGGCGTCCAGCGCGGGGGCGAGAGTCGACCGGGTCATGTCAGCCCTCAAGGGACAGGATAGGCATCGCCTGGGTGAACGGCGACGCCGGGTTGGAGGTGGCCGACCGGACCCGCAGCCAGAAGAAATCGTGGCTGCCCAAGGTGAGCGTCAGCGTCCCGTCGTCGGCAATGGCCGGGAAGGCCTGGCCGCCGAAGACGTCGCGCAGGCCCCGGCCGGCGTACTGCGGGACCCGTAGCGTGGTGGCCACCGGGTGCTGGGACAGGTTGAAGGCGCACAGGATGCTCTCCGGATCCTCGCCCGCGGAATTTCCCGCCGGCAGTTCCCGCAGGTAGGCCAGGACGACGTCGTGGTCCGCCTCCACGTGCTGGAACGAGCCCAACCCGAAGGCGGGGTGGTTCTTGCGGACACTGAGGATCTGCCGCGTCCAGCGCAGCAGCGAACCTGAATGGGCGGCCTCCGCCTCGACATTGGCCATGCTGTAGTTATAGACCAGCGACTGGATCACCGGGAGGTAAAGCTTGCCCGGGTCAGCGTGGGAGAACCCGGCGTTCCGGTCCGGGTTCCATTGCATCGGGGTGCGGACCGCATCGCGGTCCTCGAGCCAGATGTTGTCACCCATGCCGATCTCGTCGCCGTAGTACAGGAACGGGCTCCCCGGCAACGACAGCAGCAGCGCGTTGATGAGTTCGATTTCGGAGCGGGAGTTGTCCAGCAGCGGGGCCAGCCGGCGGCGGATGCCGATGTTGGCGCGCATCCGCGGATCCGGCGCGTACCAGCCAAGCATCGCCGCGCGCTCATCAGCCGTGACCATTTCCAGCGTCAGTTCGTCGTGGTTGCGCAGGAACGTGCCCCACTGGGCGCCCTGGGGAATGTCCGGGGTGTCCTTCATGGTCTCGATGATGGGGGCGGCCTTCTGGTCACGCAGCGCGTAGTACAGCCGCGGCATGATCGGGAAATGGAACGCCATGTGGCATTCCGGCTCCTCTTCCGTGCCAAAGTACTCGACCACTTCGGCCGGCGGCTGGTTGGCCTCGGCGATGATCACACGGCCCGGGTAACTTTCATCGACCATCTTGCGCATCTGGCGCAGGAACTCGTGGGTCTGCGGCAGGTTCTCGCAGTTGGTGCCTTCCTCTTCGAAGAGGTACGGGATGGCGTCCGCGCGGAAGCCGTCGATGCCTTGGTCCAGCCAGAAGCGCACGACGTCGAAAAGGGCGTCGACGACCTTGGGATTTTCAAAGTTCAAATCCGGCTGGTGGCTGAAGAACCGGTGCCAGAAGAACTGCCTCCGGATCGGGTCGAAGGTCCAGTTGGACTCCTCCGTGTCCACGAAGATGATGCGGGCGTCCTGGTATTTCTCGTCCGTATCGCTCCACACGTAGAAATCCCCGAACGGGCCGTCCGGGTCCTTGCGCGATTCCTGGAACCAAGGGTGCTGGTCCGAGGTGTGGTTCAGCGGCAGGTCGATGATGACCCGGACGCCGCGGGCATGGGCCTCGGCAACGAGCCGCTTGAAATCGCTGATGGTGCCGAATTCGTCCAGCACGGAATTGTAATCCGAGATGTCGTAGCCGCCGTCCCGCAGCGGTGACTGGAAGAAGGGCGGCAGCCAGAGGCAGTCGACGCCGAGCCACTGCAGGTAGTCGAGCTTCTCGATCAGGCCGTGGAAGTCGCCGGACCCGTCGCCGTTGCCGTCCGCGAAACCCCGCACGAGGACCTCGTAGAAGACCGCCTTGCGGTACCAGAGAGGATCGTGCTGGAGGCCGGGCGCGTTCAGTTCGAAATTCCCCTTCGGTGTGAACTGGCTGGGATTGCTCGGGCTAAAACTCACGGGCGGTGCCTCCGGACGCTAAGGATGTGGGCGGGTTCGACGTGTGCGTCTAAGCGTACGTAGTTGTATTCGCCCCATTCCCAGCTTTCGCCGCTTAGCAGGTCCTCGACGACGAAGCCGCCGTTGTGCGTCAGGTCGTCCGGCGCCAGCTCCAGGGCCGCCAGGTCCAGGGATACCGTGCTTTCCCGGGTGCTGTGCGGATCCAAGTTGACCACGAAGATCAGGGTGTCCTTGGTGCCGTCCGGGAGCGTCTTGTGCTTCGAGTAGACAATCGTGGCGTCGTCGGTGCTGGAGTGCACAGTCAGGTTCTGCAAATCCCCGAGGGCCGGGTGCGCGTGCCGGATGGCGTTGAGGCGGGTCAGGTACGGAGCCAGGGTCCGTCCGGATTCCGTGGCCGCTTCCCAGTCGCGGGCCTTGTACTCGAACTTTTCGTTGTCGATGTACTCCTCCGCGCCGGGCCGGGCCACGTGTTCGTACAGCTCGTAGCCGGCGTAAACACCCCAGCTGGGGCTGGCGGTGGCGGCGAGCGTGGCGCGGATCTTGAAGGCCGCGGGGCCGCCGTACTGCAGGTACTCGGTGAGGATGTCCGGGGTGTTGACGAAGAAGTTCGGCCGGAAGTAGGCGGGCGACTCGTGGCTGACCTCCTGGAAGTACTCCTCGAGTTCCTCCTTGGTGTTGCGCCAGGTGAAGTAGGTGTAGGACTGCTGGAATCCGGCCCGGCCGAGCGCGTGCATCATGGCCGGCCGGGTGAACGCCTCCGCGAGGAAGACGACGTCGGGGTTCTTCTTGTTGACCTTGGCGATCAGCCATTCCCAGAACCACACCGGCTTGGTGTGCGGGTTGTCCACGCGGAAGATTTTCACCCCGTGGCTGATCCAGAGCTGGACGATCCGCAGGATTTCGTTGGACAGACCGGCGGGGTCGTTGTCGAAGTTGAGCGGGAAAATATCCTGGTACTTCTTCGGCGGGTTTTCGGCGTAGGCGATGCTGCCGTCCACCCGGGTGGTGAACCATTCGGGATGGCTCTGCACCCACGGGTGGTCCGGGGCGGCCTGCAGCGCGAGGTCCAGGGCCACTTCCAGCCCCAGCTCGCCGGCCCGGGCTACAAAGGCGTCGAAGTCCGCGAAGGTGCCGAGGTCCGGGTGGATGGCGTCGTGGCCGCCTTCCTTCGCACCGATCGCCCACGGGGAGCCGGGATCGTGCGGGCCGGCCAGCAGGGTGTTGTTCGGTCCCTTGCGGTGCTGCGTGCCAATCGGGTGGATCGGCGGCATGTAGATGATGTCGAAGCCCATCGCCGCGACGGCGTCCAGGCGCATCGCGGCGGTGCGGAACGTCCCGGACGTCCATTCGCCGGTCTCGTGGTTGCGGACCGCGCCCTCGGAACGCGGGAAGAACTCATACCAGGCGCCGCGGCCGGCGAGTTCCCGCTCCACCAGCAGCGGGTAGGGCTCGGAGACGGTCACCAGGTCCCGGATCGGCTGCCGGGCGACGACGGCGGCCACGTCGGTGCTGAAACCGGCGGCAAGCCGTTCCTCCGGGGTTTTCGTGCCGTCCAGCAGGCCCACGACGGCGATCCGCAGCGTCCGCCGGTCGGCGGAGGGGCGGGTGGCCTCCTCCGACGCCTCGGTCAGCAGCGCGGCGCCCTCGGCCAGCATCAGCTCGACGTCGATGCCCGCCTCGACCTTGACCTCCGCGTTGTGGTGCCAGGTGCCGTAGCGGTCATGCCAGGCCTCGATAACGAAAGACCACCGGCCGGTGCCGGAGGGGGTGAGCCGGCCCTCCCAGCGGTCGGTGCCGGCCCCACGGTCCCCGCGCGGAGGGGCCAGGCGGACGCGCTGCCGCTCCTTCCCCCGCGGGTCCAGGAGCACGGCGCTGACGCCGAGGAGGTCGTGGCCCTCACGGAATGCGGTGGCGCCCACCACAATGCTCTCGCCCACAACGGCCTTGGCTGGGAACTTTCCGTCTTCGACCGCAGGCTGCACGGCGGTGATCGGAAATCTGCCGAATTTGAGCCCCTCCGTGATCAGGGCCTTCGGCTTTTGCTTGGACACGGCACTGGTTCGCGAGTTAGTCGTCACAGGCTCGACGTTATCTACAAATCGCGGAGATTGCTAAGGGTGCTCAGTTTTTTCGGGTCGATTCCCGAAGGCCACACGACATTTACCGGAAAGAAACCCAATGCAGTTCCGGGGCCCTGTGTTGTCCGTTAGTGTTTCGCAGGTGAAGGCTATCCGCAGATTTACCGTCCGAACTGTTCTTCCCGAATCGATCCGGCCTCTGGCCAGGCTCGCCACCAACCTTCGCTGGTCGTGGCACCTGCCCACCCGGCAGCTGTTCGAGCAGCTGAACCCGGCGGTCTGGGCCGAAAGTGAACACGATCCGGTGACGTTCCTGGGCCTGGTCAGCCGGGAGGAACTGCAGCGCCTCGCCGCGGACCAGGACGTGGTGGGCCGGGTCCACGCCGCGGCCCAGGACCTGGACCGCTACCTGGAACAACCCCGCTGGTACCAGGGCCTCGGCGAGGACGCACCCCGCTGCATCGCGTATTTCTCGCCCGAGTTCGGCATCACCGAGGTCCTGCCGCAGTACTCCGGCGGCCTCGGCATCCTGGCCGGCGACCACCTGAAGGCGGCCTCGGATCTCGGCGTCCCGCTGATCGGCGTCGGTCTGCTCTACCAGGCGGGCTACTTCAAGCAGTCGCTGTCCCGCGACGCTTGGCAGCAGGAAACCTACCCCGTCCTGGACCCCGACGGCCTGCCGCTGACCCTGCTCCGTGAGGCCTCCCCGGACAACAACGGCCGGCCCGTCCAGATTTCGCTTCCGCTGCCCAACGGCCGCCGCCTGCTGGCCCATGTCTGGCGGGCCGACGTCGGGCGTGTCCCGCTGCTGCTGCTGGACTCCAACGTGGCGGGGAATGACGACRCGGCGCGCGGCATCACGGACCGCCTTTATGGCGGCGGCGGCGACCACCGGCTCCAGCAGGAGCTCCTGCTGGGCATGGGGGGGGTCAAGGCGCTGCGGGCCTTCCAACGGCTGACGGGCGTCCCCGCCCCGGAGGTGTTCCACACCAACGAAGGCCACGCCGGCTTCCTGGGCGTCGAACGCATCCAGGAGTTGATGTCCGGGGAGAGCCCGCTCAGCTGGGACGAGGCCCTGACCGCGGGCCGCGCCTCCACCGTGTTCACCACCCACACGCCCGTGCCGGCCGGCATTGACCGCTTCGAGACCTCGCAGATCGAGCACTTTTTCGCCGCCGGGCTGGCTCCCGATGTTCCGACCGCGAAGATCCTGGACCTGGGCCGGGAGGATTACGCGGACGGCAACCCGTTTGTCTTCAACATGGCCGTGATGGGGCTGCGGCTGGCGCAACGCGCCAACGGTGTGGCCAAGCTGCACGGGGTGGTCTCCCGGGGCATGTTCTCCGCGCTCTGGCCGGGGTTCGATCACGCCGAGGTGCCCATCACCTCAGTCACCAACGGCGTCCACGTGCCCACCTGGGTGGACCCCCGGGTGACCGAGCTGGCCCGCGAGCAGTTCGGCCCCGACGCCGAGGCGCAGGGCCGCTGGGACCTGGCCTACAACGTCAGCGACGAAGCCGTGTGGGCGCTGCGCCGCGAAATGCGCGTCTCCCTGGTCGAGGACGTCCGGCACCGGCTCCGGGCCGCCTGGAAAAAGCGCGGCGCGGCCGACGCCGAGCTGTCCTGGACGGACTCGGTCCTGGATCCGGATATCCTGACCATCGGCTTCGCGCGGCGGGTGCCGACCTACAAGCGGCTGACCCTGATGCTGCGGGATCCGGCACGGCTCAAGGCCCTGCTGCTGCACAAGACACACCCGATCCAGCTGGTGATTGCGGGCAAATCGCACCCGGCCGACGACGCGGGCAAGAAAATGATCCAGGACCTGGTCCGCTTCACCGACGATCCCGAGGTCCGGCACCGGATCGCGTTCCTGCCCAACTACGACATCGCCATGGCCCGGACCCTGTTCCCCGGCTGCGACGTGTGGCTCAACAACCCGCTCCGCCCGCTTGAGGCGTGCGGGACSTCCGGSATGAAGGCGGCCCTCAACGGCTCCCTCAACCTCTCCGTGCTGGACGGCTGGTGGGACGAAATGTACGACGGCGAGAACGGCTGGGCGATCCCGACGGCGAACAACGACGCGTCCCCCGACGAACGCGACGACATCGAAGCCTCGGCCCTGTACGAGCTCCTGGAAACGCAGGTGGCGCCGAAGTTCTACGGCCTCACAGTCTCCGCGGGGGCGGGTGCTGCCGGCCCCTCGCAGTCGGGGCCGCAGGAGGTGCCCACGCACTGGGTCTCGATGATCAAGCACACCCTGGCGCACCTGGGTCCCGCCGTGTCCGCGGACCGGATGCTGCAGGATTACGTCAACGTCCTCTACCGGCCCGCCGCGATCGCCGGCCGGCACGCTTCGGCGGACAACTTTGCCGAAGCGAAGGCCCTAGCCGCCTGGTGCACCCGGATCCGCGCCGGCTGGCCCCAGATCCAGGTGGAACACGTGGACTCCGTAGGTGTCTCCGAGGACCCGCAGATCGGCGACTACCTGCAGGTCAACGCCTACGTGGCGCTCAGCTCGCTGCGCCCCGAGGATGTTTCAGTCGAGGTGGCCTACGGCCGGGCCGAGGACAGCGACGAACTGGCCGACGTCACCGTGGCGGACTTGCAGTCCGTGGAGGACCTCGGCAAGGGCCGCTACCTGTTCAGCGGCACGCTCGTGATCGACCGTTCTGGATCCTTCGGTTACACCGTCCGGGTGCTGCCGAAGCATGAAGGCTTGGCGTCCAAGGCCGAACTGGGCCTGATCGTCAACGCTTAACGCCGCCCGCAACCGGTCATCCTACGCGTGCTCGCTCGTTCCTCCCCACCGTCTCCCTAACCTCGCAAGCTCGGCCAGGGAACCCTGACGGCGGGGGCCCTGCTGAGACGCATGCTTCCGGATAACCGGCTTGCGGGGCGCCCTTGTGCTTGTTAAGAGGCAGATGGCGATGACGGCTAGGTCCTTGCCGGCGTAGGGTTCGGCGGCGCCGTCGGCCGTCCGGGGGCACATTGAAACGGACACGCCGCGGCGTAGTGGGCGAACGCCCAGGTCGGCCGTCAAAGTGCCCCCGGACTGCTGAGACGCCGACGGCGGGGCGGGAGACGGGACTGGCGGTCCGTTTCCTGGGTCAGAGGCAGACGGCGATGACGGCGAGGTCCTTCCCGGCGTACCGTTCGGCGTCCTGGAGGATCTCGCAGACGACGCCGAAGGAGCGGTCCGCCCGGAATGGGGCCGAGACCTGCCAGATGACTGTGGCGGGGGCCTGGCCGTCCTCGGTGACGGTGTCGGCGAAGTCGTTCAGCGAATCGTTGAGGGCGTCCAGGTTCAGGCCGTAATGCTCGGGGAAAGCCAAGGCTTCGCCAAAAGCCTGCAGCACGCCCTTCTTGGAGTCCGCGGCAGGGATCAGCAGGGGCCGCCGTCCGGCGTCGTTCACCTGTGCCCGCAGTTCTTCGAGGGTCCAGGTGTCGGCGGAAAGAATTTTCATGGGCTCCTACTTGCTTTCGGCGATGAATTTGAACGATGCATAGTGGTCGGCGGTGTAATATTTTTCCCCGCCCGTGCCCACCACGATTCGGCGGGCGCCCCGGTCCGACTCCCCCGGCGTGACGACGGTGAACTCGCGGTAATACCCCGACGATTTCTGCGGGAGGACTTTTTCGAAATTCCCAAACGGGACGTTGTCGCGGGAGTACGGGTACGGGCCTCCTTTGGTGATCAGGTCCAGCGTCCGTCGCGCCTCGGCCGGCAGGTCGGACGCGTTGACTTCCGCCAGTCTGGAGGGGTTGACGACGCCGGCCAGCGGCGTTCTGGGTGTCCCTGAGCTTTGGGCGGCACTGGTCCGGCCGGTCTCCGGCGGCGCAGTTCCGGGCTGCGGCGTTCCGAGGAGCACGAAAGCCAGCACCACCAACCCCAGCAGCACGGCGAGCAGCGCTGTCAGCCGCTGGATCTTCATTCGTGCTCCCCTGCCCGGTGCCGGCCCGCTACGCGCGGTAGATGCTGATGCTGTTGGCTTGGATCACGTCCCGCTCACCGGATGATATGCGAGTACCTTGGCGTCTGTCGTGCAGTTCCGAGGTGGTCAGCCGGAGCTCGAACAGCCGGTTGGCGCCGCCGTCGTCGTCGGGGATAACGGGCAGGGTGACCTTGACGTCCCGGGCGCCGCCGTTGACCACGACGAGGCCGTTCACGTAGCCGTCCTCGGACCCCAGCAGGAGCTGGACCACGCGGTGGCCGGGATCCTGCCAGCGGTCGCCGGACATCGGCTCGCCGTGGACGTCGAACCAGTGGAAGTAGGACTGCTGGTCCCGCGCCGGGTAGTCGTGCGGCTGGCCGGCGAGGAACTCCTTGCGCAGCCGGATCACGCGTTTGGTGCTGCGCAGCATGGAGTGCGATTCCGGGGTGCTGGTCCAGTCGATCCAGGTGAGCGGGTTGTCCTGGCAATACGCGTTGTTGTTGCCTTGCTGGCTGCGGCCGATCTCGTCCCCGGCGGTGATCATCGGCACGCCCTGGGAGATCATCAGGGAAGCCATCAAGTTGCGGCTGGTCTGTGCCCGCCTCGCCAGGACCTCTTCGTCTTCGGTGCGGCCCTCAAACCCGTGGTTGTAACTGCGGTTGTCGCTGTGGCCGTCGCGGTTCTGCTCCCCGTTGGCCTCGTTGTGCTTGCGGTCGTAGGAGACCAGATCCGCCAGGGTGAAGCCGTCGTGTGCGGTGATGAGATTGACCGAGGCCAGCCGGCCCCGCCCCGAAGGGGCGAACAGGCTCGCAGAACCGGACAACGCGTCTGCGAGGCGCGCCACCGAACCGCCCTCGCCGCCGGCGTCGATCGCGGCACGGTCGGCCAGCCAAAACGTCCGAACGGCGTCCCGGAAATGGTCGTTCCAGTCCACCCAGCCCGCGGGGAAGCGGCCCGTCTGCCACCCCCCGTAGCCGACGTCCCAGGGTTCGGCGATGAGCTTTGTTTCGGACAGCACCGGATCCGCGGCAATCGCCACCAGAAAGGGGTGCCGCGGGTCGAACTCGTTGGCGGCGTTGCGGCACAGCGTGACGGCGAGGTCGAAGCGGAAGCCGTCGATGTGGAATTCGTTCACCCAGTAGCGCAGCGAGTCGAGCACCAGCTGCACCACCCGGGGCTCGCCGAAGTTCAGGCTGTTGCCGCAGCCGGTGGTGTCCAGGTACTTTCCGTGGCCGTCGTGGCGGTAGTACTCCAGTTCGCCGAGGCCGCGGAAGTTCAGCGTGGGACCGTCCGTCCCGCCTTCTGCGGTGTGGTTGTAGACGACGTCGAGGATCACTTCGAGCCCGGCCGCGTGCAGCAGCTTGACCATGCCCTTGAACTCATCCTGCACGGCGTGCGGGCCCGCGTCCTGGGCCGCCTGGGTGGCGTAGCCAGGGTGCGGCGCGAAAAACGCCGCCGTGTTGTAGCCCCAGTAAYTGGTCAGGCCCAGGTCCTGCAGGTGTGCCTCATCCACGTGGAAATGGACGGGAAGCAGCTGGACGGCCGTGGCGCCAAGCGAGAGGAGGTGCTCGACCATGGCCGGGTGCGCCATGCCCGCGTAGGTGCCTTGGAGGTGCTCGGGAATGTCCGGATGCAGCATGGTCTGGCCGCGGACATGGGCCTCGTAGATGATGGTGTTGCGCCAGGAGGTGTGCGGCGCCTGGTCCGCCCCCCAGTCGAAGTCACCGGCCATCCTGACGTTGGTGATGAAGTCGTCGCGTTCGTCTATGCCCCGGCCGTACGGGTCCAGCAGCAGCGGCTGCACGCCGTCGGCGTCGAAGTCCACCGTGGGCATCGGGAGCGGCAGGGCGTCCAACTGCGCAGCGCGCAGGCCGTAGCGCGAGCCGGCGGGCAGCCCCTCGACTATGCCGTGGTGCACCCCGTCCGTGACGTTGGGCAGGGTTTCCAGCTGCCAGCTTCCGCCGGGGGTCAGGTAGGCGATGTCCAGGGCGGCCACCCCCGGGGCATAGACTGCGACGTTCGCGAAGCCGCCCCGAGGATCGTCCGTCGCCGGGGAGCCCGTCCGGGGGACGCTGACACCCAGCGGAAAAGGCCGCGAGGCATCCACGGTGGTGGCGGAATCTATATAGGGGTTGACCATCGCTTAAAGCTTAGCCGGGGAAGACAAATGGTCGCCGATTCGCGTCTTCGCGTCGGGCACGGGCGGCGCAGGGTCGAGGACCGGCATACTGGGTGGAGTCGCTGAACTGGAGGTTATTGTGCGCATAGCACTTGCTCAAATCATCACCGGCCGCGAGCTGGAGCGGAATCTGGACCTCGTCCGGGACTACGCCCGCCAGGCGAAAACCGGGGGTGCCGACCTGGTGGTCTTCCCTGAAGCGACCATGCGCGCATTCGGGAACTCACTGCTGGACGTCGCCGAACCCCTGGACGGCCCCTGGGCCTCACAGGTCCGCGCCGTCGCCGCAGAAGAGGGCATCATCATTGTCGCCGGCATGTTCACCCCGGGCGGCTCGGGTGCTGGCACCCGCAAGGTCCGCAACACTCTCCTCGCCACCGGCCCCGGAGTGGACGCCAGCTACGACAAGATCCACCTCTACGATGCCTTCGGCTTCGCCGAATCGGACACCGTGGACGCCGGCACCCAGCCCGCAACGTTCGACGCCGGCGGAGTCACCTTCGGCCTGGCGACCTGCTACGACATCCGCTTCCCGGACCTGTTTACGGAAAACGCGGAGCGCGGAGCGCAGGTCAACATTGTCTGCGCCTCCTGGGCCGCCGGGCCGGGCAAGGTCGACCAGTGGAAGCTGCTGTCCCGGGCCCGCGCCGTGGACTCCACCACCTTCGTCCTGGCGTGCGGCCAAGGCGATCCCGCCAGCCTTGGCCTCGAGGGGACGGGCTCCGCTCCCACCGGCGTGGGGCACTCCGTCGTCGTCTCCCCCTTCGGCGAAGTCCTCCAGGAGCTCGACGGCGCCCCCGGACTCCTGTTCGCGGACCTTGACCCCGCCGTCGTCGAGGACGCCCGCACCAAACTCCCGGTCCTCGCCAACCGCCACAAGTTCTAGAGGACGCTCCCGCACATCCGGCGACACAAAACGAAACGCTCCCGCACGGGTGCGGGAGCGTCTCGTTCTCTACCACCAAAGGTGCGGGAGCGTCTCCCTGAAAACGGTCAGAGGTGCGGGAGCGTCCCGAGGGGTCAGAGGGTTACTTGGCGGCGCGCTGGCGGGAGATCTCGTAGAGCGAGATGCCGACGGCCATCGAGGCGTTCAGCGATTCCATCGCGGAGTCGATCGGGATGGAGACGATCTGGTCGCAGTTTTCKCGGACCARCCGGCTCAGTCCCTTGCCCTCGGACCCGACGACGATGCAGACCGGTTCGGTGGCCAGGGCGAGGTCCGGCAGCGAGACGTCGCCGTCGCCGTCCAGGCCCAGCACGTAGATGCCCATGTTCTTGAAGGCCTTGAGCGTGCTGTTGAGGTTGGCGGYGCGGGCCACGGGGACGCGGACGGCGGCGCCGGCGCTGGTCTTCCAGGCCGAGGCGGTGACGCCCACGGAGCGGCGTTCCGGCACGATCACGCCGTGGCCGCTGAASGCSGAGACGGAGCGGATGATCGCGCCCAGGTTGCGCGGGTCCGTGATGCCGTCGAGGGCGACGAAGAGCGGCGCGTTGGCGACGTGGCCCTTCTTCCAGCTCTCGAGGGTCTCCTCGGCCAGGTCGAAGGCGTCCTGGTATTCGTACGGCGGGATCTGCAGCACGAGGCCCTGGTGGATCGCGTCGTCGGTCATCCGGTCCAGTTCGGGCTTGCCGGTTTCGAGCAGCGGGATGCCGCGTTCGGCCGCAAGCTTCAGCGACTCCTTCACGCGGTCGTCCATCTCGATGCGGATAGCAACGTGCAGGGCCTTGGCGGGGATGCCGGCACGAAGGGCCTCGACCACGGAGTTGCGGCCGGTCACGACTTCCTCGGTGGCACGGCCCTTGGGACCCGAGCGGGCGCCGGCGTTGCGGGCACCGGTGCCCGGACCGCGCTTGGCGGCCGAGCGGTCCGCGAGCTGCTTGTTCTTGTGGGCCTTGTGGTAGGGGCGGTCTTCCGCCTTGGGCGTCGGACCCTTGCCTTCCAGGGCCTTGCGGCCGTGGCCTCCGGTCCCGACCGTGGGGCCCTTCTTCAATTTGACCGAGCGGCGACCGTTGTTGGCCATGAGTTTCACCCTTTTAACTACGCGATTCGTTGATAAGTCTGAACTCCAGTCTACTGACTCGAGTTAAGTCCTCGACCGCAGGGTCCTCCGCAACGTCTCCGGCCACGTCTCCCGCCCGCCGGCTCCGTCCTGCCGCGGCAGACCGGTTCAGCCGCGCTTGAGGCTCCAGCTTGCGCCGTCCGCGCCGTCCTCGACGACGACGCCGGCCGCCGCCAGGGTGTCCCGGATGGCGTCCGACGCGGCCCAGTCCTTGGTGGCGCGGGCCTGGGCCCGGGCAGCGAGCTGGGCTTCGACCAGCACGTCCAGGGCAGCCGATTCCCGGGCGTCTGCTGCCGGGCCGGACGCCACGGCGTTCAGGCCCAGCACGCGCAGCATGTCATGAAGATCGTGCAGCGCCTGCCGCGCATCCTCCAGCCGCCCCTCGGTCAGGGCAGTGTTGCCGGTCCGCACCGTTTCGTGGACAACCGCCAGGGCCTGGGGCACGTTGAGGTCGTCATCCATGGCACGCTCGAAAGGCTCCGGCACCTTGCCGTACGTGAAGAGGGTGTGGCTGCCTCCGGCGGACACGGCCTCCGGGGACAGGGCCCGAACCGCGCGGCTGATGAACCCGTCGATGCGTTCGACGGCGGCGGCGGCCTCCTCCAGCGACGTGGGACGGTAGTCCAGCACGGACCGGTATTGGGCTTGCCCCAGGTAGTAGCGGACCACCCGCGGCGATGCGAGCGCCAGCATCTCCGAAGGGCTGATGGTGTTGCCGATCGACTTGGACATCTTCTCGCCCGCATAGGTGACCATGCCGTTGTGCATCCAGAAGTTCGCAAACCCGTGGCCGGCGGCCTGCGACTGCGCCATCTCGTTCTCGTGGTGCGGGAAGCGCAGGTCCAGTCCGCCGCCGTGGATGTCGAACTCGGTACCGAGGTATTTGCCTGCCATCGCGGAGCACTCCAGGTGCCAGCCTGGCCGGCCGGCACCCCACGGCGAGGCCCAGCTCGCCGTCGTCGGCTCGCCTTCCTTGTGGCCCTTCCAGAGCGCGAAGTCGCGGGAATCCTTCTTCCCTCTGGGGTCCGCATCCGCCGCGCCCTGCATATCGTCGATGTTCTGGCGCGTCAGGGACCCGTATTTGGACCACGAGCGCACGTCGAAGTAGACGTCGCCGGAGTCGTCGAGGGCGGGATACGCGTGGCCGCGGTCGATCAACGTGGCGATCAGGGCGTGCATCTCGGGGATGTGCCCGGTGGCGCGCGGTTCGTAGGTGGGGCGGGAGACGCCCAGGGCGTCGTAGGCCTTGAGGAATTCCTGCTCGTACCGGTAGGCCAGTGCCCACCATTCCTCGTTCCGGACGGTCCCCGGCTCGTCGGCGAAGTCCCCCGCGAACGATTCCGCGGATTTGGCGAGAATCTTGTCGTCGATATCGGTGACGTTGCGGACCACTGTCACCCGGAAGCCCCGGTACTCCAGCCAGCGCGTGAGCTGGTCAAAGGCGATGGCGGAGCGGAGGTGCCCGACATGCGGCATGCCCTGGACCGTGGCACCGCAGTAGTACAGGCTCACCTTGCCAGGAACCACGGGAACGAAGTCGCGGACTTCGGCGGATGCAGTGTCGTAAAAGCGCAGGGTCACCGCTCCAGATTAGCCGATGGCCGGCGGCCGGACCTGCGGTCCTATTTGCAGTGCTGGCCGATCTTGTCCAGCTGCTGCCTGAGCTGGGTGAGCTGGTCTGGGGTCTGGGTGCCGGTGGAGCTCGCGGCCACCTGCTTCATGATGTCCGACATCTGCTGGATGGGCTCCGCGACCTCCGGGGCCACCTTGTTCGCGACGTCCTGGTAGTGCTGGCTGATCTGGGCGGCCTTTTCCTTGTCGCTTCCTTGGGGCACGAACGTATCGGTATTGAGGAACTTGCAGCTTTCGTCCACGCTCATCCGCGGCGTGGTCGTCGCCGGCGGCGTCGCGGGGCCGGCGCATCCCGCCAGCAGCGCTCCGGTAAGGACGACGACGGCGGACAGCAGCTTTTTCACGGGAGGTCTCCTGACGGGCCGGAGGATGTTTCCTTAAGCGTAGGCCCGAATTCCCGGACCGGCTGAGCCGGCTTGGCTCAGCCGGCTCAGCTCGCCGGGTTGGCTCAGCTTGCCGGGTTGGCTCAGCTTGCTTGGCTCAGCTTGCCGGGTAAACCAGGGCCGTGGCCGTTGCCGCGATGCCTTCGCCGCGGCCGGTGAACCCGAGACCGTCGCTGGTGGTGGCAGAGACACTCACGGGCGCGCCGGCCGCGTCGCTGAGGACCCGCTGGGACTCTTCGCGGCGCGGACCGAACTTGGGCCGGTTTGCCACGAACTGGACGGCGATGTTGCCGATCTCGAAGCCCCCGGCGCGGACGATCCTGGCCGCTTCGGCCAGCAGCGTAACGCCCGAGGCCCCGGCATATTCGGGGCGGTCGGTGCCGAAGTGCGTGCCGAGATCCCCGAGCCCGCATGCGGAGAACAACGCGTCGGCGGCGGCGTGAGCCACCGGGTCGCCGTCGGAATGGCCGGCGAGTCCACGCTCGCCGGCCCAGTGCAGGCCGCCGAGCCACAGCGGCTGCGGCGCGTCCTCGGGTGCGTAGGCGTGGACATCGATGCCGATTCCGGTCCTGGGGATGGGCATACGGTCCGGCCGGGATGCGTCCATGTTTAGCCCTCCACCCAGCGCGCCCCGAGCGGTCCTTCGAGGAGTCCCTCGGCCAGGATGAGGTCAAGCGGCGTGGTGATCTTCAGGGACTGGCTGGCGCCGCGCACGGCGTGGACCGGGAAGCCCAGCAGTTCCACCAGCATCGCGTCGTCCGTGACGGCGGCTGCCTGTGCGCCGTCGAATCCTGCCGCCGCCTCATGGGCGCCCCGCAGGGTCGCGAGGTCGAAGCCCTGGGGGGTTTGGACGGCGCGCAGCATTTCGCGCGGCGCCGTGCCGGTGACGATCTCCGGGGCGATGTCGGCGTCGTCGCCGAAGGTGGGATCCACCGTCTTGATGGTGTCAACCACCGGGATCACGGGGATCACGGCAACGGCACCGGCCGTGAGGGCGGCGGCGACCCGGTGGAAGACGGATTCCGGGGCGAGCGCACGGGCGGCGTCGTGGACCAGGACGAATTGGGTGCCCGGGGCGAGAGCCGAAAGTGCTGCGCGCACGGAGTCGGCGCGGCTGGCCCCGCCGTCGACGATGGTCACGGCGGGGAGCAGCCCGTCGTCCCCCGGCGCGGCAGTCGCGGCGTGCTCGGCCTGCAGTTCCGCCGCGAACGCCTCGCACTGGGCCCGGAGGTCGATGTCGCCCGGCGGGATAGCCACGCAAATCTGCCGGGCAATGCCCGCTGCGGCCACGCCCCGCAGGGCGTGCGTGAGGATGCTGTCCCCGCCCAGCGGCACCTTCGCCTTCGGCATGCCGTAGCCCAGGCGTTGGCCGGATCCGGCCGCGACGAGGATGACCGCGGTGACGTGAGCTGTCGATGCAGTGTTCATGCGGACAAGACTACGTCGCGGCGCCCGGCCGCGGCCCAAGTAGCTCGCAGTAGTTGTCCTTTTGAGCCCTCAAAACGACAACAAGTGCGAGTCAGTTGGGCTGATTTTGGGCAAAAAGAAGCCCGGCAGCCGTTACGCCGCCGGGGTTCGATTCTTAGCTAGGAAGCCAGGACCTCGTCGAGAACGCTGGCGGCCTTCTCTTCATCAGTCTTTTCCGCCAGTGCCAGTTCTGAAATCAGAATCTGGCGGGCYTTGGCCAGCATGCGCTTCTCTCCTGCGGACAGRCCCCGGTCATGATCACGGCGCCACAGGTCGCGGACGACCTCTGCCACCTTGATGACATCACCGGAAGCAAGCTTCTCCAGGTTTGCCTTGTAACGACGCGACCAGTTGGTGGGCTCCTCAGTGAACTCGGCGCGCAGCACATCGAACACGTGCTCCAAACCTTCCTTGCCCACTACGTCCCGGACCCCAACAAGGTCAACGTTCTCTGCTGGAACTTCAATGGTYAGATCACCCTGAGCCACCTTGAGCTTGAGATACATYTTCTCTTCGCCCTTGAYRGTGCGCATCTTGATTTCTTCAATTTTTGCTGCACCGTGGTGAGGGTAAACTACTGTCTCGCCGACCTCAAAAACCATGTGGACATTCCCCTTTCCCGCAGACCAGTTTATCACGATTAAGGCATATGACTGCCATGGTTCTCGGCCCAAAACCGCGCAAATCCGCGGAAAATGAGCCGAATCGACCCTCCAAAACCCTTGACGGATGCGGATAATAGTGCATTGGGCACCCTCTGCCAAGGGGCTACTGACTCGAAGGAAGGCACTCCGACGGCAGGCCGCGCAACAGACCCCGCGGCGGGCCCCGCAACGCACCGGAGCGGTCGACGCCGGGCGGCCGCGGCAATGCTGCGCGTTGCCTGTGCGCGGCGTTATGTCCCCGGCGGAATCCGCGTTTGACTGTTATTGCCGATAGGCTATGGCCTGAATAATGTTTCAAGACTCTCAAGGAGTGCGTGACGTGCGTTTCACTGCGATGACCCGGGGCCGGCGCGGCAAGCTGGCAATGGCAACGGCCGCGCTTGGCATTGGCCTGCTGTCGGTGACGGCTTGCGGCTACATCAACCCCCAGCAGACCTCCGTGCAGTACTCTGCGTCGGACGGAACGCGCACGGACCTGGGCCCGCTCCAGCTCCGCAACATGATGGTCGTGTCGGACGGCGAGAACAAGCCCGGCCGCGTGATCGGCGCCGTGTACAACACCTCGTCCAAGGATGCGCTGCTCACGATCAACGGGGCCAGCGGTTCCTCGGCCCAGGTTCCGGTCAAGAAGAACTCATATGTCCTGCTGAACGACAGCACGGCGCCCGCAGTCCTCAGCACCACCGGCGGCAAGCCCGGATCAGTGGTGGAGGTGACGATCCGCGAGGACGCCACCAACCTGAACGCCAAGTTCAAGATGCCGGTCCTGGACGGCACGATCACCGACTACAAGCAGTACCTGCCCACCGCCGAGCACCGCCGAG
>NZ_JBFRFD010000006.1:0-21764 GCF_052114645.1 Arthrobacter sp. 2YAF22_2 | reverse complement strand
CCGATACGACAAGCGGCCACCGTGGCATGACGCCGCCCTCGAACTGCGCGGCCCGGTGGTGGCAGATGTGCTGGCGGTCTTCGCTGAACGGTGGAACGACCCCCATCCCCTGGATCGCCGCACCCCCTACCGGATGTTGCTGCAGCGTCTGGCCCGGATGCCACGGCACCCCGAGCCGCTCCCCGAAGCCGCGCCGCCCCCTCCACCAGCGGGCCCTCACGCCGTTCAGTTGCTGCGCACCTACGGTGTGAAGCGTCCGCCATTCCCGTTCGCTCCCAATGGGGAGCGCAGCATTGCCCGCGCCTACGCTAAGGCTTTCGCGCGCGCCCGCTCGCTGATCTACATCGAGGATCAGTACCTGTGGTCCACCGAAGTGGCTGACGGAATTGCGCAGGCCCTCGAACGGAATCCCGACCTGAACGTGATCGCCGTCGTGCCCCGCTACCCCGACTCGGACGGCGCTCTCGGAGGGCCGCCCCGGAGAATCGGCCAACTGCGGGCCCTCCAAAAACTGCGCCGGGTGGCGCCTAACCGGGTCGGCGTGTTCGACCTGGAGAACAGCGCGGGCACTCCAATCTACGTTCACGCCAAGATCTGCATCATCGACGACACCTGGTTCACCTGCGGCTCGGACAACTTCAACCGCCGGTCCTGGACCACCGACAGCGAGCTGACCTGCGCCGTTCTGGACACCAGCGCCGGCAATGAGCAACCGACCGGCGCGCCCACCGACCACGCGACGGCCCGGCCGCTGGCCCACACGCTCCGGCTTCAACTCTGGGCCGAACACCTGGGGCTGGAGCAAGATGATGCCCGACTCGACGACCCCGCCGCCGGGCTGAAACTTTGGAACACCACCGCCGGCACACTTGATCACTGGCACGACGCCGGCCGCGGCATGCCCCGCCCCGCCGGGCAGGTGCGCCACCACTCTGTTGAACCCGTTACCCGGCTCCAGCGGCTTTGGGCGGATCCCATCAATCGCCTCATCGTGGACCCGGACGGCCGACCCCGCGGGCTCCGCGGTACCCACCGGTTCTAGCCGGGCGAATCCGGGCGAATCCGGGCGAATAGCGCCCGGCACGCGCTGTCCACACCGTCATCGGAACTGGAGGGCTGCACGTCAAGTCCGGCGCGCCTGTTGGCACAATATGACAAGTACGCTTAGTATTTCTGGGAAGCGGTCCGTTTGGGCCGGGACTTGAAATTGTTTTATCAACATCTTCATCCGAAGAAGAACGAAGGAAGTCACCATGTTGCTTTGGATCGCTATTATTCTCGCCGTTCTCTGGCTCCTTGGCCTGCTGGGCAGCATCGGCGGCGGGTTCATTCACCTGCTTCTGGTCATTGCCGTGGTCGTCCTGATTTTCCACTTCGTCCGGGGCCGGGGCCGGTCCCGCGTCTAGTCCGGGACATTTCTGGTCCGGTGGTGCGGATGCCGCGGTATGGGCTCCTGGACCTCGGACTGTTTCCTGCCGGAGACGCAGTATTGCTAGGGCGGGGGTGCTGAGAAGATCAGCACCCCCGCCCTTGCCATGTCGTAACGTGCGCTTGCCGGCGTCGGCCGAGGGACGTCTTTCGATACTCTGATCACCGGGTCAGGGTTCGACGCCGGTAAACCGGGCCACGTAGCGCCGCTGCCAGGGTGTCTCCACCGCGCCGCGGCGGTAATTTCGCCGCACGAAGTCGACGGCCTCGGCGGCAGGGACGCCGTCGAGGACCGCGATGCAGGCAAGCGCGGTGCCGGTTCGACCCCGGCCGCCCCAGCAAGCCACTTCAACCCGTTCCGATTCCGCGCGGCGCCAGGCCTCGCGGAAGGCGTCGAGGGCGTCGACGTCGTCGGCGGGCACGTGCAGGTCCCGCCAGCGGACCCACCGGGAGTCCCACGCGACCGGCCGCGGCCGGCGCCCCAGCAGATACAGCCCGAATTCGGGCCCCGGTCCGGGGGGAGCAGGCACCAAAACGCCCCGGCCGCGGATGAGCCTTCCGGAAGGAAGACTCAGCACACCGGACTGGCCCGGCTCCCACGTCTGCGCCATGGTCCAGAGCCTAGCCGCTCCGGCGAAGCCGTTGAAGGCACAAGGTCCGCATGCGCAAGTTAGGGCCGCACGTCTCTGGCGGTAACGGAACCGGGTCCATAGAGTGGCCGGGAACCACGAACCGCTGAAAGGAATCCAAGGATGTCATTCCAGGCGTACCTCGACACCATCGAGGACAAGACCGGCCTTACTCCCCGCCAGCTCCTCGAAATCGCCCAGCAGAAGGGCTTCGACGACACCGCTGTTAAGGCCGGCGAGATCCTGGACTGGCTGAAGGCCGACTACGGCCTGGGCCGCGGCCACGGCATGGCACTGGTCCACGTCATCCGGCAGGGACCGGGCATCAGCACCAAGCACGTCGGGACCACGGGTGCACACAGCGATGAGTCCGACATCCTCTGGCTGGACGGGAAAGCGTCGAAGCCAGTCTCCTAGTGCCCGGCGCCAAGCCCGCCGTCCCCGGGATTCCCGGCTTACAGTAATAAATCTGACATAGAGCTCCGGCTGCCGGTCACAAAGTCGCCGGACCGGAGACCGCGGTGGCACCATGTTTGGATGCTTGAGGCAACCAAAACCCCTGAATCCCGCACTGGCGCGGACGTCCCGGTTAATCCGGCCCTAGCCGCAGAGGCGAAGATCGCCCGCATTGCGGTAACCGTGTTTCCGGTCCTTGTGGTGGTCGCCGGCGTCGTCGGATTCCTCCTGCCGGGCGCCTTTAAGCCGCTCGCACCGAACGTGCCGTACCTCCTCGGCATCATCATGTTCTGCATGGGGCTGACCCTGACCCCGCCGGATTTCGCCTCCGTGGCGAAGCGTCCCTGGGCCGTCGTGCTGGGAATCGTGGCGCACTACCTCATCATGCCCGGCGCAGGGTGGCTGATCGCCCAGGCTCTGCATCTCGAGCCGGAGCTCGCCGTTGGCCTGATCCTGGTCGGCTGCGCGCCGTCGGGCACGGCGTCGAACGTGATGGCGTTCCTGGCCAAGGGCGATGTGGCCCTGTCCGTCGCCGTCGCGTCCGTATCCACACTGATCGCCCCGATCGTCACCCCGCTGCTGGTGCTGTTTCTGGCCGGCTCCTACCTGCAGATCGACGCCGGAGGTATGGTGCTGGACATCGTCAAGACCGTGCTGCTGCCGGTGATCGCCGGCCTGCTGGCCCGGTTGTTCCTGAAGCGGCTCGTCGCCAAGGTACTCCCGGCCCTGCCATGGGCCTCCGCGCTGGTCATCTCGCTGATCGTGGCGATCGTGGTGGCCGGCAGCGCCAACAAGATCGTGGCCGCCGGCGGCATCGTGTTCCTTGCCGTGGTGCTGCACAACGGCTTCGGGCTCGGCTTGGGCTACCTCGCCGGCAAGCTCGGACGCCTGGACGACAAGGCGCGCCGCGCCCTGGCCTTCGAAGTGGGGATGCAGAACTCCGGCCTCGCCGCGACCCTGGCCACCGCACACTTCAGCCCGCTTGCCGCGCTGCCGTCCGCCGTGTTCTCGCTCTGGCACAACGTCTCCGGCGCGATCGTGGCCGCCTGGCTGGCCCGCCGCCCGCTGCGCGAAGGCTGATCCCGGCGCCGGGGGCGTTCCTGTTCCCCGGGAGAGCGCCGGAATCGGACAGTGTTACCCCAGGTTGCCCCGCGTGACGCAGCGGGACGATTTTCCTGACGACGGACTTCACGCTCGCCTAGCCTGCATAGAGACAGCAGACGATCGGAGGAGCACGGTGTCACTGACGACGCGCGGAACAACGCACCGGCTGGCCATCGACGCCCCGGAGGATCTGGTCTTCAGCGTGCTTCGTGACACGTCGCACTGGCCGCTTCTGGACGGTCTGACCGTCTACTCCGAACGCGTCAGTGGCGAGGACTTAGATCACGAACTTCGGATCTCCGTGGTGACCAACGGCGCCCTCAGCTCCTGTCACTGCCGCCGTTTCCTGGACCCCGCCGGGCTGCGCATCCTGTTCGAACAGTCCGCGCCGGAGGCTCCGCTCCTGCGGCTCGCCGGCGGCTGGGCCGTCTCGGCGGGCGCCGACGACGACCAGGGCCTTGCCGTGGTGACCCTGAGTCACGAATATGAAGTTGAAGACGGTGCGGCGGAGCTCTCCTCGTGGATCCACCGGAGCATCGACGATTACGGTCAGCGGGAGCTGGCCGCCCTCAAGCTCAGCAGCGAACGCCTCGGGTCGCTGCTCCAACAACATTCCGGCACCAAGGGAGTGGACCTCGCTGATGGACGACCAGTACACGACTGAACGCGACAGCTTCGGCAGGCTGTTGGCGGACCGGCAGGTCTGGCGGCAGGCGACGACCATCCCCGCTGCCGGCGAACTGACGGCACGCTGGCTGGAGGGCCGGAGCCAGTACCAGCCCGGTACGTTCACCCCGGGCATTGACGGAGAGACGGAGGCAATCGCCGGGGAACTCGCGCTGCTCAACCGGAACGGGCTGTTCACCAAGGAATCCCAGCCCGGGCTCCGGGAGGCAGGCACCGTCCAGCGCGCGTACGTGACGGGCTTCTGCACCCCGGAGTCGGCCGGAAGCCTGCTGGCGCTCTCCTCCCGGACCGAGTTGGTGACAGTTGGGCACGCTCCGGGGGAAATGAGCAGCGCTTCGATTCCCGTGACCCTGCAGGACGGCGAGATAGTGACCGTGCTGGGCACCAGCGAAAGCCCGATCGAAGCGGACCAGCTCAAAGACTGGGCGGACGAAGCCAACGAATCGCTCGCGCTGGTGCTGGCCGAGTCCTGGTATGTCGAGATCTTCGACCCGGTCTGGGGGCGCGACGGCGCGCTGCTGGCCGCAGTGCTGGACGCCCTGACGGCCGGTTGATCTGACAGCCCATTGAACCGACGCTGACGGACGTCAGCCGGACGACGGCGGCGGGGCTGGTCTCGCCGCCGTCGTCGGCGTCAGCGTCGTCGTCGTCTTCGTCTGCGCCGGCGTCAGCCGATGCTGGCAGCCTCGTCGAGCGTGCGCGATTCGAAGTGCTCCAGCATCTCACGCATCCCCTCGATCGCCTGCGTGAAGGTGGCCGAAGTCCGCCACTGATCGATCTGCTCGAGAGACTCCCACGGGCCGGTGCTGACGAACCGGTTGGGCACGTCGTGGTCGTGCATCAGCACCCCCTTGGCGTTGGGGTAGTCCTCCTGGGTTTTCCGGGCCAAATCCCGCCAGGCCTGCACAAAATCGTTCTCGCGGCCGGGGTGGACCAGCCAGATTCCGAGCGTGTAAACCGACACAGCGATCGCCTCCATTTTCTGCACGGGTTGATACGCCTGATTGTGGGTCCGGCGGACGCGCGGTCGGTAGGGCCGATTTACCCGCCCCGCACCGGCGAACGCGGACGACGGCGACTGCCACCCCAACGACGTTCCCCCACCTCCCGGACGGATCGATGGAAAGGCCCAAAAAAGATGCTTCCGATTTCGCGCCAAGTCCCGGAGCGCTACGCTAACGTTGCCACCAAGGGCGACGGGGAGCATCCGGGACCCCGAACCCGCGGCCGTGGCTGGTCCTCGCGCCGCAGATGGTGATTGTTGTTCCGTTTCGAGCAAAGGATGATCATGGCTATTTCAATTGAGCTAGGCAAGAAACTCGACAAGGACTACGAAAACAAGAGCCTGGAGGAAGTCCTCAGCGCGCCGCCGTCGGCTCTGGCTGGCCTCACGGAGAAGCACGATGAACTCCTCGCCAACATGGGCATCAAGACGATCCGCGATCTGGGCAGCAACAAGTATTTCGCCACCGCCGGCGTCCTCGTTGCACTCGCCAACCACGTTGGCTAGCTAAACGCCCTCGTCCGCACCACGGTCCGTCCGGTTTCAACCGGGCGGACCGTGCGTTTTAAGCCCGGCGCTAACCCGGGCGCTGGGTGGATTCCTGGCCCTGGCCCGCTGGACATGTCCGGTCCTGGTCCCCGGGAATGGACATGGTGGCATCATGTCCATTCCCCGCCCCGAGGCACGAGCATGTCCCGCGGTCCGCCCAGCGGAAGCGGACGGTTCCGCCGATCGGGATCTGCGCGGCGAGATCCAGTTGCGAATCGACGACGACCGCGATGACGGGGTAGCCGCCGGTGATCGGGTGGTCGGCCAGGAAGAGCACAGGCAGGCCCTCCGGCGGCACCTGCAAAGCGCCTGACACCGTCCCTTCGCTGGGCAGTTCCCCGTCCCGGGCGCGCCGCAGCGGCGTCCCGTCCAGCCGCATTCCCACCCGGTTGGATTGCGGCGTCACCTGCCACTGCTGCGCGGTGAGGGAATCCAGGGCTGCCCGGTCGAACCAGTCCGCACGCGGGCCCGGGACAATGTCCAGCACCGTCACCCCTGCTTCCGGGAAATCGGGCTGCAGTTCGGGGCTTCCCACGACACCGGACTCGGCGTCGTCCCCGGCGGCCAGTAGCTGCCCGGCGGACAGCGGTGCGGGTCCGATCCCGGACATCGTGTCGGTGGACCGGCTGCCGAGGACCAGGCCGGCGTCCACTCCGCCCCGCAGGGCGAGGTAGCTGCGGAAACCGCTCTCCGGCGCGCCCACGGCCAGCGTTTCGCCGTCGAGCAGGACAAAGGGTGCGGCCACTGCCGCTGTGCGGCGGCGGGGCTCGGCCCCTGTGCCGGCCGGGGAGCTGATCGTCAACTCCGACGGCGCCCCCGCGACGGCCAGGGTCTGGTCCCCGACGGCCTGGACCGTGAGGCCGCCGGCGACGGTCTCGATCGCCGCGGCCGACGGCGCGTTCCCGACAAGGCGGTTGGCGCGGCGCAGCGAGGCCCGGTCGACGGCCCCGGCAACGGGTACGCCGAGGCCGAAGTGGCCGTGGCGTCCGAGGTCCTGGACCAGGCTCTGCAGGCCGGGTGCGAGGATCCGGAGCCCCGACTCATACCCGGGGGCAGGAGGCTGGGCGCGACGTTCGGGTGCCAGCGAAACGGCGGCTCGGACCGCCCGGAACTGGATCCGCGTGCCGGGGGCCGCCAGGGCGGGCTGCTCGCGGTCCAGGTCCCACATCCGGGCGCCGGTGTGGCCGATCAGCTGCCAGCCCCCGGGCGAGYGGCGCGGGTAGACCGCCGAGTAATCCCCGGCCAGGGCCACCGATCCGGCGGGCACGGCGGTGCGCGGGGAACCGCGGCGGGGCACAGTGAGGGCAGCGTTCTCGCCGACCAGGTAGCCGAAGCCCGGGGCGAACCCGGCGAAGGCCACCGTCCACAGCTGGCCGGAGTGCGCGGCCACCACGCCGTCCGCGCCCAGCCCGGTCAGCTCCCCCACCTCGGCGAGGTCCTCGCCGTCGTAGACGGTGTCGATGACGACGAGGCCGCCCTCTGGCTGCACGGCGGCGGCGAGGTCGAGCCGCAGCAGCTCGGCCGCGATCCGGCGAACGGAGGCAGGCGAGTCGGCCGTGACCAGGACGGTTTGGGCCGCGGCCAGGACATCGAGCTGGCCGGGCAGTGGCTGCTCCCGGAGCAGGGCCTGAAGTGCCAGCACATCCGGGGTGCCGGTCAGTTCGGCGAGCACCGCGCGGGTGCCGACCGCCCGCACCGCCCGTACTGAGCTCGCCGGCAGCTTCCTCCCGCCCGCGGCCGGGCCGGCCGGCTGTGGTTTGGCCACGGGGTTAGACAAACGGCGCCGTGCTGATGCCGGCGGCGATGAGCACTTCACGGACGGCGGCCGCCATGGCGACGGCTCCCGGCGAGTCCCCGTGCACGCAGATGCTTTCCGCCCGGATTTTCAGGATAGAGCCGTCGATGGTGCGGACGGCGGAGTCGGCTGCGATCCGGAGGACATGCTCGGTGACCTGGTCGAGGTCGTGCAGCACGGCGCCGGGGAGGACGCGGGAGACCAGGGTGCCATCCGGGTTGTAGGCGCGGTCGGCGAACGCTTCGGTGACCGCGCGCAGGCCGGCCGCTTCGGCGAGGCGGAGCACTTCCGAGCCCGGCAGGCCCAGGATCGGCAGGTCCGGGTCCACGGACTTCACCGCTTCGACGACGGCCTTCGCCTGCGCGGTGTGCGCCACGATCGCGTTGTACAGGCCGCCGTGAGGTTTGACGTAGGCCACCCTGCCGCCCTCCGCCGCGGCCAGGGCCTGCAGCGCACCGATCTGGTAGACGACGTCGTTGGCCAGGTCCGTCGGCTTGATGTCGAGGAAGCGGCGGCCGAAGCCTGCCAGGTCCCGGTAGCCCACATGGGCGCCGATCATGACGCCGGCGGCGACCGCCTCGCGGCAGGTCGTCCGGATGACGCTCGGGTCTCCGGCATGGAAACCGCAGGCCACGTTGGCGCTCGAAACAGAGCGGAACATGGCACTGTCGTCGCCGAGGCTCCAGCTTCCGTACGACTCACCGACGTCGCTGTTCAGATCGATGCTGTCCARCCTGCTGACTGCCATGGCTCATCCCGTCCCGGTTTCTTGGCTCACTGTCAGGATGCACCCTTCCCGGGGATTGTTCAACGATCCGGCGATTCTTTTCGGGAACATTCGTGTAGATTCGGCGGCATGACGACTTCCGACGCCGGTGCCCACGTCCTGCCGGTTGCGGCGCGGCTGCGGGTCGCCGTCCCGTCGGTGGCGGAGCGGGTCGCGGCCGAACTCCGCCTGCAATTGGCCGACGGCGTGCTGCTGCCGGGCACCCGGCTGACCGAGTCGACCATTGCAGCGGAGCAGGGCGTCTCGCGCAACACCGTCCGCGAGGCCTTTGCCGAACTGGCGGCTGAGCGGCTGGTGGTCCGGCACCCCAACCGCGGGGTTTTTGTGGCGAGCCTGGCCCCCGGCGACATCCACGATGTGTACACGGTGCGGCGTGCCATCGAGACCGCTGCCCTCCGCGGCGGGGGCAGCCCGGAACGGGTGGCAGCGGTCCGAGCCGCGGTGGAGGAAGGCAAAGCGGCGGCCGGGGACGATGACGAGGAAGCGCTAGGTACCGCGAACCAGCACTTCCACCGCGCGATTGTGGCCCTGGCGGGCAGCCCTCGGCTGGATTCGATCATGTCCCAGGTCCTGGCCGAGATGCGCCTGTTCTTCCATCAGGCCACCGTGGACGCGCACTTTTACCGCGGCTACCTGTCCGACAACGAGAACATTTGCGCCGTGCTGGAAGCCGGCGACCCGGACCGCGCCGCGGACCTTCTGCTGGCTTACCTCGACCGCTCGGAAGCGAAGCAAAGCGCCGTTCACGACGGGTGAGCGGGCGCGGCGGACGGCCTCAGAGCCGGTGCGCTCCGGCTGCTGGCCGCACAGCAAAGGTGTCCGGCGTCCGGAGCCCCCGGTCTGAAAAGGCCCGCCACACGGCATCCTCCACACGTCCCGTATCGGCTTCGGGGACCAGCGCGATGGCGGAGCCGCCGAAGCCCCCTCCGGTCATCCTGGCACCAATGGCGCCGGAGGCGCGGGCGGTGTGCACCGCGAGATCCAGCTCTGCGCAGGAGATTTCGAAGTCGTCCCGCATGGAGCGGTGGCTGGCGTCCAGCAGCGCGCCGATCGCGGCCGCCCCCCGGCTCTCCAGCATGTCGACGGTCCGCGCTACCCGGTCGTTTTCGTGAACGATGTGCCGGACCCTTCGGAAGGTTTCCCCGTCGAGAATATGTTCGGCCCGGGCAAGATCGTTGGTGTCGAGGTCCCGCAGGGCGTTCACGCCCATCAGCTCAGCGCCCCGGGCGCAGGAGGCCCGCCGAGCCGCGTAGCCGCCGTGGGCGTGGGCGTGCGCGACCTTGGTGTCGATCACCAGGCACACCAGGCCGGACTCGTCGAGGCCCAGCGGAACACGGCGGAAGCTGCCGTCCCTGCAGTCCAGATAGACCGCGCAGTCCTCGGCGCCAAGCATCGAGGCGTACTGGTCCATGATCCCGGTGGGGGCACCGACGACGTTGTTCTCCGCCCGGCGCCCCAGATCCGCCAGTTCGGTCGCGTTAAGCTCCGCGCCGGCCAGCTCGGCGAGGGCTGACGCGACGGCGCACTCGAGCGCGGCCGAAGAGGAGAGTCCCGCGCCGACCGGGACGTCCGAAGACACAAGCAACTCAAATCCCGGCACCGAAACCCCGGCCCGTCCAAGCTCCCAGGCGACGCCCGCGGGGTAGGCGGACCACGCCCCTGCAGGTCCCGGATCAAAGGCGTCCGGGTCCAAGGTGTCCAGGTCAAACTCGACCGGCGCAGCGCCGGTGAAGGTCGAGGTTAGCAGCATCCGCCGGTCGCTGCGTGCTGCCACCGCGACCGTCGTCGTTCGGTCGATGGCGAACGGCAGCACCAGGCCCTCGTTGTAGTCGGTGTGTTCGCCGATCAGATTCACGCGCCCCGGCGCCTGCCAGAGCCCGTCCGGGGCGTGACCGAAGTGCGCGGCGAACGCCCCGGCCAGGGTTTCTGTGCCGCCGGTCCCGTGAGTGCGCGTCGGTGTCATGATGTTCCTGTTCTGCGCACGGAGGTTTCCCGCAACCGGGCGGCGACCTGCTCCGGCGTCGTGTCATTGATGAACGCGCCCATGGCTGCTTCGGAGCCGGCGAGGAATTTGAGTCTGTCCGCCGCCCGCCGCGGCGAGGTGATCTGCAGGTGGAGGTAGCCTGAGCGGCGCAGTGCCGGGTCCACCGGGGCCTGATGCCAGGCGCTGATGTACGGCGTCGGACTGCCGTACAACTCATCGAGGCGGCCAAGCAGGTCCGGGTAGAGCACGGCAAGTTCGTCCCGTTCGGCTCCGTTGAGCGCCGCGATATCGGGCACTTGACGGTGTGGGACGAGATGGATTTCGAGTGGCCAGCGCGCCGCGAAGGGCACATAGGCGCTGAAATGCTCGCCTTCGACCAGCATCCGCGAGCCGTCCGCACGTTCGCCGGCCAAGATGTGCCCGGTGAGGGATTGTCCCGTTTCCGCGAGGAAGGCGTCGGCGGCCCTGGCCATCACGGCGGCCCGCGGTGTGAGGTACGGGTAGGCGTAGATCTGCCCGTGCGGGTGGTGCAGGGTCACGCCGATGTCCTGGCCGCGGTTCTCAAAGCAGAACACCTGTTGGACCCCGGGCAGCGCACTGAGCGCTTCGGTGCGGTGCGCCCACGCGTCGATCACGGTACGGACCCGTCTGGTGTCCAACCCGGCGAAGGTGCCGGTGTGGTCATTGGTGAACGCCACGACTTCGCAGCGGCCGCCGGCGGGCCCGCGGGTCCCCCAACCCGGCGCCGGCGGCACATCCGCCAGGTCCGGCCCCAGCGAGGGGAAGCGGTTTTCGAAGACGACGACGTCGTACTCCTCCGCCGGAATTTCCGAAGAACGCTCCGGCGTGCTCGGACAGAGCGGACACTCGTCCGCCGGCGGCAGGTGCGTCCGGTGCTGGCGGTGGGCCGCCACCGCAACCCACTCGCCGCTCAGCGCGTCGTAGCGCAGTTCCCCCGACGGCCCTCGGCCCGGCAGGTCCCGGGTGTCTTCGGGCCGGCACGGGGGCGGGCTGATGCCGTCGTCGAAGTAAAGCAGTTCCCGCCCGTCCGCCAGGCGCGTACTGCTGACCTCCGTCAGCGACGCGGTGGCATCGGAGCGACTGGGGCTGCCGGTCATGGTGTGATCCTTCGGATGGACGAAAACTTGGAGGGACGGATATCGGGGAGGCTGGTGTGGAACCAGGACTGTCGACTACCTACCGGCTAGGCGGCGAAGATGCTCCAGGTGGTCCGGTGGAACTCCCCCGGCTCGAGCCGCACCAGGGCCTGTCCGCTGTTGAAGGCATCCGGCGGGCAGCTCATCGGCTCGACGGCGAGTCCGGCCCGGTGGGGCGCGGGCGGCTCGCTGTCGCCGGTGTACAGCTGCAGCCAGGGCAGCGTCCGATCCCACGACATCCCGACGCCGCTGCCGCCGGGATCCCGAACGGTCAGCCGGGCGCGGCCGCCGTCGTCAAACCCCAGCCCGGTGAAGGCGTTGTCGATCATGGTCGTACCGATAACGCGGGGCGCGTGGAAGTCGTACTCGTGACCGCGCACCGACTGCGGCTCCCCGGGCAGTCGCCGCTCGGGGTGAGCCGCCAGGAAGATGTCGGCTTGGAACTCCAGGGTCCATTCATCCAGCGGTGCCGGGCCAGCCAAGAGGTAGGGATGGGGGCAGATGCCGTAGGGCGCGGTCCGGTGTCCGGTGTTGGTTGCCGTCACCTCGGCGTGCAGTCCGTTCCCGTCCAACCGGTAGCTGGCGCGGAGCCGGATCGCGAAGGGATAGCCCGCAACCGGGCCTACGTTGCAGGAAAGTACCAGCGAGGACTCAGCGTGGGCTTCCGGTAGCCAGTCCTCTCGGAGGCTTAGTCCGTGCAGGGCGCATCCCCGCAGCGGATCGTTGACCGGCAACCGATGGGTCTCGCCGTCGAAACTGTAGCGGCCATCGGCAATCCGGTTCGGCCAGGGGGCGGCGATGATGCCGCGGAAGTCCGGGGTCGGTCCGCCGCCCGGCAGCGGAAGCACCAGGTCGCGGTCCCCGTGCCTCAACTGTCCCAGGGCGCCGGCCCGCGCGGCGAAGACGGCAACGTACCCGTCGGCCTGGATCCGATAGTCGGCCCGGTTCACAGGCCGCCGGCCAGCCGGTAGTACGCGGCGTTCCAGTTCAGTTCCTTCTTGAACTGCCTGATCGTGGTGCCCTCGTCTATCGCGAGCAGTTCGGTGCGGGCGATCTCGGCGAAGTCCTCGAACACGTCCATGCCGACGGCGGTGGTCAGCACCGTGTGGTGGGCTGCTCCGGCGGTGAGCCACGCGGTGGCCGAGGTGGCGAAGTCGGGCTTGGGCGACCAGAGGGCGCGCGCTACGGGCAGCTTCGGCAGCGGTTCGTCCAGGTCCACGACGTCGACCGCGTTCGCGACCAGCCGGAAGCGGTCGCGCATGTCGGAGAGCGCCACCACGACGCCCGGCCCGGCATCCGTATCGAAGACCATCCGGACCGGGTCTTCCTTGCCGCCGATGCCGAGCGAGTGAATTTCGACGCGCGGCTTCGAAGCGGTCAGCGAGGGGCAGACCTCCAGCATGTGGGCGCCCAGGATTTTCTCCTGGCCGGGTGTGAGGTGGTAGGTGTAGTCCTCCATCAGCGAGGCGCCGCCTGGCAACCCGGCGCCCATGACTTTGGCCGCTCGGACGAGGATCGCGGTCTTCCAGTCCCCTTCGGCGCCGAAGCCGTAACCGTCAGCCATAAGCCGCTGCACAGCCATGCCCGGGAGCTGCCGGAGGGCGCCGAGGTCTTCGAAGGAAGTGGTGAACGCGGCTGACCCGTTGGCTTCGAGGAAGTTGCGCAGCCCCAGCTCAATCCGGGCACTGTAGCGCAGCGATTCGTGCCGCGCTCCCCCGGTTTTCAACTCGGCGGCCACGTCATATAGCTGCTCATACTCTCCCACCAGGGCGTCAACGTCGGATTCCACGGCGCCGTGCACGGCGTCGGCGAGCTCGTTGACGGACCAGGTGTTGACCGAGACGCCGAAACGCAGCTCGGCCTCAGTCTTGTCGCCCTCGGTGACGGCAACGTTGCGCATGTTGTCCCCAAAGCGGGTCAGTTTGAGTGTCCGCACCGCGGCCCAACCGGCAGCAGCGCGCTGCCATACCCCGACCTGGCGGGTGACCTCCGGATTGGAGACATGGCCCACCACCGTCTTGCGCGGGATGCCCAACCGCGACTGGATATAGCCAAACTCGCGGTCGCCGTGGGCCGCCTGGTTGAGGTTCATGAAGTCGAAATCGATCTCGGACCAGGGAAGTTCGACGTTGGCCTGGGTGTGCAGGTGCAGCAGCGGCTTGCGCAGCAGGTCCAGGCCCTGGATCCACATCTTGGCCGGTGAGAAGGTGTGCATCCAGGCGGTCACACCGATTACGGAGTCGTCCGCGTTTGCCTCGAGGGCGGTCCGGCGGATCGCATCGGCGTCGGTGAGGACGGGCTTCCAGACCACACGGACCGGGACGTCGGAGGAGCTGTTGAGCTGGCGGGCGATCTCCTGCGACTGCTCGGCCACCTGCTTGAGCACGGCCTCGCCGTAAAGGTGCTGGCTGCCGGTGAGGAACCAGACCTGGTAGGACTCAAGGGAGGTGCTGTGGACGTGGGTCATCGGTTTCTCCTGGAAATTCGTCGGCTGGTCCGGGGCCTAGCGGCCGTAGACGTTCTGGTAGCGGGCATAGAGGGCCTCGATCTGGGCCCCGGCGATTGGCAACGGTTCGCCAAGCTGTCGGGAGAGGTGCACGGTGCGGGCCACTTCCTCGCACATCACGGCGGCCTTCACAGCCGAGCGGGCGTCCTTGCCGATAGTGAAAGGCCCGTGGTTCTGCATCAGCACGGCCGGTGAGTGGGAACCAGCCAGTGTCTCGACGATCCCGCGGCCGATCGAGTCATCGCCGATCAAGGCGAAGGGCCCCACCGGGATGCTGCCACCGAATTCATCGCCCATCATGGTCAGGACGCACGGGATCGCTTCGCCCCTTGCCGCCCACGCGGTCGCGTAGGTGGAGTGGGTGTGAACCACGCCGCCCACCTCCGGCATGTGCCGGTAGACGTAGGCATGCGCGGCGGAGTCCGACGACGGCGTGAGCTCCGGGTTCTGCCATCGGGCCGCAGAACCGTCCGTGGCGGTCACTGGGGTGCCGTGCAGGTCTGTGACCACCATGAGCTCAGGGACAAGCTCATCGTAGGAGACCCCCGAGGGCTTGATCACCATGAGGTCATGGCCGGGGACCCTGGCGGAAACATTGCCCGCGGTCCAGACCACCAGTCCATACCGGGTCAGTTCGGCGTGCAGGGCACAAACCTCCTGGCGGATCCTGGCGATGGCTTCCGGCAGTTCCTCTGGTTCGGCGCTCATACCGGCACCCGCGCTGGCAACAGCGGTGCCTTGGCTTCGCGCTGGATCGCCTTGAGCCGGTGCATGACCTCGTTAGCTCCCCTGCCAAAGTAGTCATGCAGGGTCCGGTATTCGCGGAAAAGTTCCTCGTAGGCTGCAACGTTTGCCGGGATCGGTGTGTAGACCGCCCCCGGTTCGGCGCCCATGGCCTCGGCCGCCGACCTGGCGTCCGGATAGCGGCCGGCCGCTACTGCGGCGTGAATCGCCGCGCCCAGAGCGGGACCCTGCGTGGATCCGATGGTGGACAGCCGGAGGCCGGTGACGTCGGCGTAGATCTGCATCAGCAACTCGTTCTTGATCAGTCCCCCAGCCACGATGAATTCGCGGACCGGGACCCCGGAGTTCCGGAACGCGTCCACGATCGTGCGGGTGCCGAACGCCGTCGCCTCCAGCAGGGCCCGGTAGGTGTCTTCGGGGCGGGTGGCGAGGGTCTGGCCGACAATAACGCCGGACAGCTCGTGGTCGACCAGCACGGAACGGTTCCCGGAGTGCCAGTCCAGGGCGATCAGGCCGTGCTCGCCGATCGCCAGTCCCGAGGCGAGCTCGGTGAGGTACGCGTGGATGCCGAGCCCCCGGCGGGCCGCCTCCTCGTGGTATTCGGGCGGGACTCCGTTGCCGGTGAACCAGCCGAAGATGTCGCCCACTCCGCTTTGGCCGGCCTCGTAGCCCCAGAGTCCGTCCACGATCCCGCCGTCGACCACGCCACACATGCCCGGCACCTCGCTCAACCCGGAACTGTTCATTACGTGGCAGGTGGAGGTGCCCATGATCGCGACCAACTGTCCGGGTTCGACGGCGCGGGCGGCGGGGGCGGTGACGTGGGCGTCCACGTTGCCGACAGCAACGGCGATCCCCTCCGGCAGGCCGGTCCAGGCAGCGGCCTCGGCCGTGAGGTACCCCGCGGCGTCGCCGAGCCGGCCGATCGTGTGCTCTAGCTTGCTGCTGACGAAGTTCCTGAAATCCGGGTTCAGGGCTGCGAGGTAGTCCTCGGACGGGTACTTTCCATCCTGGTATATGCCCTTGTAGCCGGCCGTGCATGCGTTCCGGACGTAGTTTCCGCAGAGTTGCCAGACAATCCAGTCGGCCGCCTCGATCCAGCGGTCCATGGCCGCGTATACCTCGGGTGCCTCTTCCAGAAGCTGAAGTCCTTTGGCGAACTCCCATTCCGACGAGATCAGCCCGCCATAGCGGGGCAGCCATTCTTCGCCGCGCTCCTTGGCCAGGGCGTTGATCCGGTCCGCCTGCGGCTGCGCTGCGTGGTGCCGCCAGAGCTTGACGTAGGCGTGCGGGCAGTTGGCGAATTCCGCCAGCTCGTTCAACGGAGTTCCGTCGGCCTTGACCGGCACCATGGTGCAGGCCGTGAAGTCGGTGGCAATACCGACGACGGCGGCCGGATCGATTCCGGCGTCGGCGACGGCGGCCGGCACTGCCTGCCGGAGGACGTCGCGGTAGTCGTTGGGGACCTGCAACGCCCAGTCTCCCGGCAGGCGGGCGGGCTCAATACCGCTCGTCTCCGCTGGCAGAGCGTCGGTCAGGACGGCATGCGGGTAGTCGAAGACTGCGCTCCCGAGTTCCTTGCCATCGCGCACGCGCACCACCACGGCCCGGCCGGAGAGGGTGCCGTAATCCACCCCGATGACAAAGTTTTCGGTGCCGTCTGCTCTGACGTCCATGCAATCCTCCAATAACGTGCCCGCCAACCGCGGACTGAGCTCAATTGTGAGCGCTAACACTTTTGCTGTCAAGGAGGGTCGCAGCATGGACGTGCCGCAGCCTGGACGTGCCGTCGTGGGATGCAGCCGCTGCTCGCGGGCTGCGCGGGCTAAGGGATGCTCGCGGTGCTCGCGCGGATGACCAGTTCGGGGGCCATGACGGTATTGCCGCTGGGTGCCCCGTGCTCGATCTGGGCCAGCATCACGTCCACGCAGCGGCGGCCCAGCTCGCGGAAGTCCTGCCGAACCGTGGTGAGGGGCGGCGTGAAGTACGCGGCTTCGGGCTGGTCATCGAAGCCGACCACGGAGACGTCTTGCGGCACCCGGATGCCCGCCTCGGTGAGGGCGCGGAGCAGCCCCAGTGCCATCTGGTCATTGCCCACGAGGACGGCGGTGGCGGTGCGGTTGGCGGCGATTTTGCGGCCAAGCCGGTAGCCGCTGCCCGCGCTCCAGTCCCCTTCGAGTTCAAGGTCCGCTTCGAGTCCCATTTCCGCCAGCTGCTCGCGCCAGCCCTGGGCGCGGGCCTGGGCGTCCATCCAGTCCCGCGGTCCGGAAATGTGACCGATCCGGCGGTGACCCTCGCTGATTAGGTGCCCTACGGCCATCCGAGCACCCAGCTTCTGATCCACCATTGCACCACTGAAGCGGCCGGGGCTGCCGGGGCCCACCACAACGACCGGGACCTGCAGATTCAGGCTCTCAAGAGTCTGTACGGTCCCGCCGTGGGGAACGATGACGATGATGCCGTCAATGCCCTGGTCGGTGAAATGTCGGACGGCATCGGCGACGGATTCCGCCGACGAGTCCTTGAGGGCCGCGATGCTGACGAAGTACCCGGCCTCCCGGGCGGCCTGCTGGACCCCCACCAGGGTGTTCGCCGGTCCGTACTGCGCGAGTTCTACGCCCAGGACGCCGATGGTCTGGGAGCGGCGGGTGACCAAGCTCCGGGCCGCGGTGTTGCGCCGGTAGCCGAGCTCGGCGATGGCCGTTTCGACCCGGTCCCGGGTGGACTCGCTGACATTCGGATGGTTGTTGACCACCCGCGACACCGTCTGGTGGGACACGCCGGCCAGCGAGGCCACATCCTCAAGGCGTGGCGGTCGTCGGTTACTGGCATTCCCCGGCTGAGGCATCTTCCACTCCCTGTGCAAATGTGCTGTCAACATCCTACGGCCGGAACGGAACGGGATCCGCGCCACACCATCCTGTGACTTGACTCACAGGATGCGCCGATGCTATTTTCGTCGAACAGACTTGTTAGCGCTAACACAAACGAGCATGATCTAGGCTCGTCGGGAGTTGGCTAACCGGACCTCATTCATACTGGGCCGCCCGAAGCGCAGCTGCTTCAGGAGCCCGTATCAGTTCGCGGACTGCGCTGTCCGCGTAAGGAGAATATCGTGAGAATCAAGAAACTCCTGGGCGCGTTCGCCGTCGTCCTGGCCATCACTGCGGGAGCGACCGGTTGCGGCAGCCGCGGCGGCGCCGCGGCCGCTCCGTCCTCGGGGGCGGATACCGCCGGCGCCCTGGTCGGCATTTCGATGCCCACCCAAACTTCCGAGCGATGGATCGCAGACGGCAAAAACGTCTCGGAGTCTGTCACGAAGCTCGGCTACAAGGCCGATCTGCAGTACGCCAACGATGACATCCCCACGCAGGTTTCGCAGATCGAAAACATGCTCACCAAGGGCGCCAAGGCACTGATCATTGCCGCGATCGACGGCACCACGCTGACCGATGTGCTCGCGAAGGCGAAGGAGCAGAACGTCAAGGTCATTGCCTACGACCGGCTGATCAATGGCACCCCCAACGTGGACTACTACACCACCTTCGACAACTACACCGTGGGAGTCCAGCAGGCCACCTCGCTGCTGACCGGGCTGGGACTGCTCGATGCGAGCGGCAAGAAGGTTGACGGCAAAGGCCCGTTCAACGTAGAGCTCTTCGCCGGCAGCCCGGATGACAACAATGCTAACTTCTTCTGGACCGGCGCCATGGACACSCTCAAGCCGTACCTGGACGCCGGAACCCTCAAGGTTCCCAGCGGCCAGAACAAGTTTGAACAGGCAGCCATCCTCCGCTGGCAGGCCCCCGTCGCGCAGAAGCGGATGGAGGACATCCTCACCGCGGCCTACAGTTCCGGCAAGAAGCTGGACGGCGTCCTCTCCCCCTACGACGGCCTGTCCATCGGCATCATTTCCGCTCTGACCAGCACCGGCGGCTACGCCAAGGGCAGCCTGCCGATCGTCACCGGGCAGGACTCCGAAAAGGGATCCGTGAAGTCCATCATCGCCGGGGAGCAGTATTCCTCAATCTTCAAGGACACCCGCCAGCTCGGCGCCCAGGCCGTAAAGATGGTCGACGCCGTACTCAAGGGCCAGGAGCCGGAAACCAACGACACCAAGACCTACAACAACAAGGTCAAGGTTGTTCCGGCCTACCTGCTCAAGTCCGTGATCATCACCAAGGACAACTACAAGAAGGAACTCATCGACTCGGGCTACTACACCGACGCCGACGTCAAATAGCCGACCGGCAGGGGTGCGGCGGGACCACCGGCCGCACCCCTGCACCGAGGCCCCTTTTAGCCGCACTGCGGCCCAGTTTCGACCAGTCAGTGGGAATTGACGATGAAAACACCCATTCTTCAAATGCGCGGAATCACCAAGACCTTCCCGGGCGTGAAGGCATTGCAGGATGTCACCCTGGAGGTGAACCGCGGCGAAGTCCACGCCATCTGCGGCGAAAACGGAGCCGGCAAATCCACCCTCATGAAGGTGCTGTCCGGCGTCTACCCGCACAGCTCCTTCGAGGGCGATATCTCCTTCGAAAACGAACCATGCAACTTCTCCGACATCTCGGACAGCGAGAAGCGCGGCATCGTCATCATCCACCAGGAACTGGCGCTCAGTCCTTTCCTTTCCATCGCCGAGAACATTTACCTCGGGAACGAGCAGGCCACGAACGGCTGGGTGGACTGGCGCAAGACCAACCTCGAAGCTGCCAAACTGCTGGCCCGGGTTGGCTTGAGCGAAAACCCCGTCACTCCGGTCCAGCAGATCAGCGTCGGCAAGCAGCAACTGGTCGAAATCGCCAAGGCACTCTCCAAGAAGGTCAAACTCCTCATCCTTGATGAGCCGACGGCGGCCTTGAACGATGAGGATTCCGGCCACCTGCTGGACCTCATCCTGCACCTGAAGGGGCAGGGCGTCACCAGCATCATCATCAGCCACAAGCTCAACGAGATCCGCAAAGTCGCGGACGCGGTCACGATCATCCGGGACGGCAAGACGATCGAAACCCTCCGCCTCAACGACGGCGAAGTCACCCAGGAGCGCATCATCCGCGGGATGGTGGGCCGCGACCTGGACAGCCTGTACCCGGACCGCGCGCCGGTGATCGGCGAAGAAGTCTTCCGGATCGAGGACTGGTCGGTCAGGCATCCCCAGGACCCCAGCCGCATGGTGGTCACCAACGCCAGTCTCAGCGTACGCAAGGGCGAAGTGGTGGGGCTGGCCGGGCTTATGGGTGCTGGCCGGACGGAGCTCGCCATGAGCGTCTTCGGGCGCACCTACGGCACGGCGACGTCCGGAAGGGTGCTCAAGCACGGCCGGGAAATCAATACCTCCACGGTCGCCCAAGCCATCAAGCACGGCCTCGCCTACGCCACAGAGGACCGCAAGCAGTACGGCCTGAACCTCATCGAGGACATTAAGCGCAACATCTCCATGGCCGCACTCCGCAAACTCGCCAAGGGCGGCTGGGTGGACAAGAACAAGGAAACCGTGGTGGCCAACGGCTACCGCAAGAGCATGAACATCAAGGCTCCCTCGGTGGGTGCGATTACCGGCAAACTTTCCGGCGGCAACCAACAGAAGGTCGTGCTGAGCAAATGGATGTTCTCCGACCCGGATGTACTCATCCTCGACGAACCCACCCGCGGAATCGACGTAGGCGCCAAGTTCGAGATCTATACGATCATCGCCAAGCTGGCCGCGGAAGGTAAGGCGGTCATCGTCATCTCCTCCGAACTGCCTGAGCTGCTGGGTATTTGCGACAGGATCTATACGCTCTCCGCGGGCCGCGTGACCGGAGAACTGCCCATCGCCGAAGCATCGCAGGAAACCCTCATGCACTACATGACCCAAGAGAAGGAATAGCGAACATGTCCGCCCTACGAGAATCTCTCGGCTTCCTCACCAGCCGACTCCGCCAGGTTGGCATTTTCGTCGCCCTGATCCTGATTGTCCTGCTGTTTCAGATCCTTACCGACGGCATCCTCCTGGAGCCCCAGAACGTCACCAACCTCGTCGTTCAAAACAGCTATATCCTGATCCTTGCGATCGGCATGGTGATGGTGATCATCGCCGGCCACATCGACTTGTCAGTTGGATCGGTCGCCGGTTTCATCGGCGCCGTCGCCGGCGTCATGATCGTCCACTGGGGCTGGCCCTGGTGGGCTGCCATCCCTGCCTGCCTCGTGGTCGGCGCGCTGGTGGGCGCCTGGCAGGGTTATTGGATTGCCTACGTGGGCATCCCCGCGTTCATCGTCACTCTCGCCGGCATGCTCATCTTCCGTGGCTTGACTTTGATCACGCTCAAGAACCAGCAAATTACGCCGTTTCCATCGGAACTGCGCGCCCTCGGCGGAGGATTCCTGCCCGATCTCTCGGGCGGGACCTCGGTGCTGGAATGGCTCACTGTGATCCTCGGCGTCGGAGCCACGCTGGCCCTGCTAATCTCGTCCATCAAGGAACGCCGGATCCGCGCCAAATTCGAGCTCGAGAACGAGCCCATGGCCTGGTTTGCGATCAAGACCGCTTTCATCGCCCTGCTGATGCTGGTCATCACCTTCCTGCTGGCCAGCTACCGCGGCACCCCGATCGTCCTGATCGTGCTCGCGGTCCTGGTGATCGTCTACAGCGCCCTGATGAACAACAGCGTCTTCGGCCGCCACGTTTACGCGATCGGCGGTAACCTGCACGCCGCCGAGCTGTCCGGCATCAAGACCAAAGCCGTCACTTTCCGGCTCTTCGTGAATATGGGCATCCTCGCCGCCCTGGCGGGCCTGGTGTTCACGGCACGGCTCAACTCCGCCCAGCCCGCGGGCGGTACCGGGTTCGAACTCGATTCCATCGCCGCTGCTTTCATCGGCGGCGCCGCGGTCACCGGCGGCATCGGCACCGTGGCGGGTGCCATGATCGGCGGCCTCATCATGGG